>NZ_JBSSCZ010000019.1:0-70227 GCF_054060215.1 Thermostichus sp. OS-CIW-30
TCCTGCTGGCCGTTGGGCAGCAATTCGTACTTGAAGGCTTGAAGTCGTTGCACCGCTCAATCGTATTCTTGACCTATGCGTGATGACAACGATATAGGCTACGGTTCGCGCTATCCTTCCCTGCCCTGAAGGACGGGGCTTGCCGCGCCTTTTGGTCAGTCGGTGTTTTCGTTGCTCACAAAGGCCGACCCATTGGCCTGGGGTTCGGGCGATTCCAGCGCGTATTTGAGCGCATGCCAGGCCAGGTTGGCGCATTTGATGCGCACTGGAAATTGGGCTACCCCTTTCATGGCGTTCAAAGCCCGTTGCTCCCGCGGGAACTCTTCGCCACCGCGCATCATGGCTTGGAAGCGCTCCACCAACTGCAGAGCTTCGGGGATGGTGCGCCCCCGCACCGCATCCGCCATGAGATCGGCAGAAGCCAGGGCAATGGCACAGCCTGCCCCCTCGAATTTGATATCGACAATCCGCTCCTGGCTGGGATCCAGTTGTAAGGTGAGGTCGATGGTGTCGCCACAGGAGGGGTTGTGGCCACGTTGGTGGCGGTGGACGGGATCCACTCTGCCGAAGTTGTGGGGCTTTTTGTACCGCTCCAGAATGACTTGCTGATAGAGTCCGCGCAGGTTATCTAGAGGCATTGTTGCTCCTGGTTGGTCGCTGCTCTGGCCGGTCGGCAAAAGTCGATCCGCTCATAGCCCATTGCCGCCGGGAATAGCCATAGTTCTCAGATATTCAGGATTTGGGAAGCGAGCCCGACCTGGCCCATCTGGTTTTGATCTTAACCCCGTTCTTGGTAGAGCTTGAGTCAGTAGAAAAACTCCTGCCAGCGCAGGGGCTTAAGTTTGCGCATGTACAGCCAATCAAAAAAGTTCTTCAGCACCGTGGCTGCATAGCCGCGCCAGACCAGCCTGCCTTTCTCGGCAACGGCAACGCGGTTCCCCACCGTTACACAAACAAAAACCGTGGCCTGCGGTCGGTAGGGGATCAGAGGTTGGCCGCGGATGAGCCGCAGCAGGTTTTGGGCTGCAATCGGCCCCTGGCGCACCGCGTACACGCCGATCTTGGGCAAGAGGCGGGATCCCCAAACAAAGTCAGCGCAGTCCCCCACCGCCAAGATGTGCTCTGAGCCTTGCACCCGCAGGTATTTGTCCACGAGCAGGGCTCCCGTCGGCCCTGTTGGCAAGCCGCAGGTGCTCAACCAGCTCGGCACCTGGAAGCCACCTGCCCACAGGCGGGTCTGAGCTATCAACTCGGTGCCATCCGAGAGCCACACCTGCTCCGGCCCAAAGGCTTTCACCTGACATCCGGCCCAGATTTCCACCCCCAGATGGCGGATTTCCCTTTCCACCGCCCGGCGGAAGGGTTCCGAGAAGCCCTCGACCAGATGGGCCTGGCGATGGATCAAGATCAGCCGGGCTTGAGCCAAGGGGATCCCTGTTTCTGCGCTCATTTCCCGGCAAAGATCGTAGAGTTCCCCCATCAGCTCTGTGCCGGTACAGCCTCCTCCCGCCACCACAAAGGTCAGCAGGCCCGGCGTCCGATCCCCCTGGGCTGACCGTTGCCAGCACTGCCGGATCCAGGTTTGGGCAGCCACCAATTGTTCTGCCGGTCGAATGGTGAAGGCATGTTGGATCCCATCGATGGGGCGCAACTCCCGGCCCACATTCACCAACAGATAGTCGTAGGCCAGAGTTTGGATCCCGGCTTCACTCTCCAGGGTCAGGGTTCGAGCTTCGGGTTGGATGTGGGTGACTCGCCCCGGCAAAAACTGGGCGCCGTTGGCTTGAATATGCTCCAGCAAAGGGATCCGCACCAGCTCCAGAGAAAACCGACCACTCAGCAGCCGCGTGGACATGCCTGAATTAACACTGTAGGGATAGGGGTTGATGGCGATCACCCGTGCCTGCCCTTTGAGCGCCCGCAAGGCGTCGATGGCTCCATAGCCACATCCGGCCAAGATCACAGTGGGCAGGGATCCCCTCATGGCTGGAGCGGGAACTTCTGGAGATCCCCGGCTGCCCATTCCAGGATGGAACCGGAATAGCTTTTGGCCTGCCGGCCCAAATGGGTTAAAACCACCGTGACCCAAGCGGAGCGAACCCCAGCTGTGCAGTAGGCAATGATCTCGGCTTCTGGAGGGATCCCGGCTTTTTGCAGGCGGGCGTGAATTTCATCGGGCGGCAATAGGGATCCCGCCGCATCCATCAGCTCCTTGTAGTAGAGATGCACAGCGCCGGGGATGTGTCCACCGCGCGCCTCACCATAGGGGGTGGCTCCCTTGTATTCTTGGGCTTCGCGACTGTCGAGGATGGCCACACGGTCGGAGCCAAGGCTGGCCCGCAGAGTGTCCCGGTCGATCTCCCACCGGTCGGTTCGCTGCACTACAAAGTCGCCCCGTTGCGGTTCGTCGGCGCTTTGTCGGGTTGTGGTCAGCACTCCCTCCTTCACCAGGGCCGGATAGCCCCCGTCCACCATGACTGCCTGGGGATGACCCAAGCTGCGCAACATCCAAACGATCCAGCCATCTTCTCCCCAGCCCCGCAGCGGATCGGCCACCACCACCACCGGACGCCCCTGAAACACGCCAAGGCCCTGCAGCCTTTCGGTGAGAAGGGCATCATCTGCCAACAGCTTGCCGCTGTTTGCAGCCTCTGGTTGAGTAAACTCCGTCCAGTTCACCGGAATTGAACCCTTCAGGATCCCGTCGGCTTGCAATTCCGCACTGCGTGCATCCAGAAGCGTTGCCCCTTGTTGGATGAGCTGGATGGCGGTTGCAGGGCTGACCACCCAACCTGGCGTTGGTGTCATGGGTTGAGAGAACCTTAACTGGAAGATCCTATCCCACCTTACGGGACGAGTAGGCCGGTATGGGCCTCTTCCATCTGTTTGGAGAGAAGCCGTTGCAGGCTCACTCTGGCTTCGGAGAAGTTGGGAGCGATTTCCAAAGCCGAGCGAAAGTGTTCAATGGCCTGCTCCAGCTTGCCTTGGCGGGCAAGGATGGATCCCAGACGATAGTGAGCTGCTCCATAGCTGCCATTGCTGCGAATGGCCCGTCGATAGCTGGCCTCCGCCGAGGTTAGATCCCCCTTGATGCGCGACGCCTCTCCCATGCCAAAGTGAGCTTCGGGCAGATCTGGGTCTCCTTTCAAAGCCTGTTCAAACTGCTGTATAGCCTGCTGCAACTGTTGAGGCTGGATGAACTTGCGCCCAGAGGCATCCCGTTGTTTGGGCCCCAAGTAGGCTAGGCCAATGGCGGCCATCGCTTCGTGCAGATCGGGGGCCAGCTCCAAAGCCCGCCGGTAGTTCTTCACAGCTTCGCTGTATTGCTCTTGGCTTGCCAACACCAGGCCCAAGCCGTAGTAGGCGCGAGCCTGCTGTCTTTTGAACTGGCCATTGAAGATCACCTGGCTGAACTCTTGGCTGGCTTGAGCCAGATGACCTGCATGCACCATTGCCAAACCCAGATCCACCCGCACACCGGCTGCCAACTCAGGAGCGAGATCCAGGTTGAGAGCAGTTCGGAAGGCTGCGATTGCCGCTTTTAGCTGTCCTTTGCGCATCAGCGCTTGTCCCATCACGGCGTGGCCCAGGCCCAGGCGATCATTCAACTCCAAAGCAGCCCAACAGGAATCGATGGCCTCGTCCCATTGCCCCAGCTTGAGGCGAATTTGAGCAACGCAAAGATGGGCCTCGCTGAAGTGGGGATCCAGCCCCAGGGCCTTTTGTTGCTGGGCCAACGCTTCTGCCCAGTTGCCCTTCTCTGCCCAGGCTTGGCCGAGCAGGCTATAGATCTCAGCTTGGGCGGATCCCTGGGTGAGGGGGAATGCTTCGGGTAAGTGGGCCAGAACTTCATCCGGCTGATGCTGGGCCAGCCACTGCCGTGCTAGAGCCTTCAGGGTTTCCACCAGGTGGGTGTTGATGCCGCTCCAGTTCGGGTTCAGGTGTTTGGCCTGTTGGTAGTGGCTCAATGCCTCCTGCAGTCGGTTGGTTTTCGCCAACAGATGGGCCAGTTCAATGTGGGCCTCTACGTGATCTGGCTGTCGCCGCACAGCCTCCTGAAACCGCTCCACTGCCTCAGGAATTGGATTGGCCTGTAAAAAGGACAGCCCTTCTGTAAAGGGATCCTGGGATCCCTCCCGCTCAAAGGTGTTGATGGCACGCCGGCCTTGCCAACCCAGCCAGCCCCCCCCTGCAGCCAAGATCAACAGCGGGATCCCCAGCCCCAGCGATCTGGCTCGGGCAGGAACATCGGCTTGCCCAAAAGAGCGCACCACCAACCCAGCCCCCAGCAGGAGAGACAAAGCCAGAGCTCCCCCCAAGAAGGGCCTTAGAGCAGGCCTGTGCAACCATTGATCAAGTGTCGGAAAGTTGGCCAGAACGTCGATAGGAGAACTGGGGCGAGCAGTTGTAGGCAGAGGGGTCGGGATCCCGTCTTGGGAAGGGGCATGGCCAACCGAGGCCTGGCTTGGAGCCGCTTCTGGCCAGCGCTCTTTCTGAATTTTGGGAACCGGTGCCCCCAGAGTTTTAACTTTGCGAAAATCGGAGTTGTGGTCGGGATCCACAACAGGTTTTTGGGCCTCCAGCACCTTGATCTCAGAAATCTTGGTGCCCGGTAATACAATCTGCGTGGCATCGGCACTGCTTTCCCCAGAGGACAAGTAGAAGACTTTTTTCCACTGCGGCTGTGTTTCCCCCTGAAGCCGACCGTACACCACCAGTTGGCTAACTCCCTGCACAGGCAAGCCCCCCAATTGGCTGGCAACTCGATGCAACACCATAGAGCAGCTAAACATCCCCTGCCGTGGGAGATCCACCATGAGGTAAAGGGCATCTTGCTTCAGGGCCGAACGGGTTGGCAGGGGGGCCAGGGCCTTCTGCAGAGCCTTGATCAGGGTTTCCACGCTGCGAGCAGCAGATGAGCCAGCCATAAAGTTAGAGTTAGCAAAGTTAAGTTAGAGAGTGAAAAAATGGTCTTGTAACAACTCCAATCCAAGAGGGATCCACTTCTCTCGGCAAAAACGAGTACCCCCTCGCCAGAAGTCCAGGCCTCTGACCTCATCTTGCTGCCTCATTGTGCTCAATCTGCCGGAGTCCGTCAATATACTGAAAGAGCCTGTTACAAACGGGGCTGCCGGCCCATTCTGGGACGGAAGAGGTGGGTGTGGTCAGGGCTGTAGAGCCGCGAGCGGGCAGACCTGGAGCTTGACAAGCCTTTCAAGGCAGGGCTGACGAGATAGAGCACTGTGCGTTCTAAGCCGGCTTGCCGGGTGAGGGCGGCCATCTCGGCCAGGGATCCCAGCCAGATCTGTTCGTCCGGCCAACCCAAGCGATAACAAACGGCAACCGGGGTATCGGCGGGGTAGTGAGCCAGCAGATCTGCCTGCGCTTGTTCTACGTGGCGGGCGCTCAGATATAGACACAAAGAGGCGCGGTGGGCTGCCAGACTGGCCAGGGCTTCTGCTTCCGGTACCTGGGTGCGACCGCTGGCGCGGGTGAGGATAATCGTCTGTACCAACTTGGGTATGGTCAACTCCACCTGCAAACGGGCGGCTGCCAATTGAAAGGCGCTTACTCCCGGCACGATCTCAAAAGGGATCCCTGCCTCCGCCAGCCGGATCAGCAGCTCGTGCAGAGCGCCGTAAAGGCAGGGATCCCCATCCTGCAGCCGCACCACCCGCCGCCCCGCCTTGACCCGTTCCACAATTTGCGGCAGCAGCGTTTCCAGCGTGAAGGAGCGGGTGTCAATGGCCTCAACCCCAGGGCGACAATGGGCCAGCACTCCCTCTGGCACCAAAGAACCTGTGTAGAACACTACATCGGCTTCCGCCAGCAGTCTTTGCCCCCGCAGGGTAATCAGCTCCGGATCCCCGGGGCCAGCCCCGACAATGTAGACAGGCCACGACGTCGGTTCGCGCATTTGCTTGCTTCCTACCCCTTCAAGGGCCTCTTTGAAGATCCCTTTTCCAAAGTCTTTTCAAACTGGATTCCAAGGGAACTTATCTGGAGGCTCAAGCATGCAAGATCACGACAGGCACTCGCATCCCATCTTAAGGTACGTTCGGGAAGACTATTATCCCTACGTTGTTTTACCCCAGCCGATTGCTCTCCTCTTGAGGGGGCCAGATCTCCCACCTTGCCCGCCGGAGCCGGAGCCGCCACAGATGCCTGCCCGTCCGCTGGAGCCGGAGCCGCCACAGATGCCGGAGCGCCCAACGGAACCTGAACTACCTCGAATGCCGGAACGCCCTGTTAGGCCAAATCTACCCGAGCTACCCCAGCCTTTGATGGGCAAGCTGCAATCGGCATGGGCAACTGGTGCTGGTGCATAGAGCAGTCTAGTGTCCGGTGCTATACCCGTAAACTACCCGGCTCCGACCGCTAAGCGGTACGGAGCGGGCTTTCAGTAGCCCTGAGCCTGCTCTGCTCTACCAGAGAACAAAACAGGCCCGAACCTCTAGGCTGGTTTACGGCAGCCCCCAAGAGCGCAATTACGTTTGCACCATTCAAGTCCGCATCTCCTTCCCATCCACAGTGCCCACACTTGAACGACTTGCCACTGCGGTAGGATTGCGCAGGGTCGGGATGGATGTGCAAACACCGGTGGCAGGTCTGCGACGTGTAGGCAGGCGGCACAAGAATCAGAGAAACCCCTGCAACCCTCGCCTTGTATTCCAGAAATTGACGTAGTTGGTAGAACGCCCAACTGTTGGCCCTGCGCCTTTCGGTTTTGCTGCGGGGTTGTTGATTGACCCTTTCCCGGATCCCTGTCAAGTCTTCCAGAGCAATAGCGCTGTTGGTAGCTTTTGCCCTAGAGACAATAGCTTTGGAGATGCGATGATTGACCCACGTTTTTGCTACGCAACGCTGACGCGACTGAAAGCGTCTCTCCTTGCCAGACAGCCGTTGCAACAGTTCTCTGCATCTGCGCCGCGAACTGCGTGTGCCCTTACTGGCTTTGCGTTGGAGTACCGCCCTCAACCGGGAGTAGTGGTCGCGGACTTTGTTCAACTGCTGTCCATTCCAGTTGTCCCCCTCTGACGTATGGGCAATATCTGTCCTCCCCAAGTCCACCCCGATCACCTTGTCGGTATCTTGTTGCTTGGGTGGTTTTTTCTCTACGCAAATCTGGATGTAGTAGGAGCCATCTTTGCGCTTGACCAGGGTGGCAGATTTGGGGTTGGAACCAGCCAGCATCCCACGCTGGTAGTTGCCAATGGCCAGTTCAAAGCGTTCTCTCCCTTCCACCGTGGTCAGCGACACCGTCCAGTCTTTTTGACGGAACGAGAAGATGCGTGCGTCGTAGGTAACGAACCTACGCTTGAACTCTTTAACTGGACGGTTGCGCTGTCTCGCCACTTTGCGAGCGCCTGCCACCCGTCTGCAGACCTGTTGGGCCAAGTTGCTAGACAAGCCGAATCGGGCGCGAATCTCGTAGTAGCAAAGGGATTGCAGTTTGACCGCATTGACGATCTTCTCCGGCGTGTTCTGGTTGACCCAGTTCAGTGCCTGCACAAAGGCATCCATCGTCGCGTCCAATTTAGCGGCTTGCGACTGGGACACCTTGAGCTTGCAGGAGATGGTCAGGACTTGGCTCATAAGTTCATTGTACTTCATCAAAGCGCATTCCTCCCGACACTGACCCTACGGGTACAGTGCGGGGCTCCTGCGATTTCTAGCTGATATCGCAATGCAGGTATCTAGAGATGGAAAAAGATCACTCGTTTTACTCATTGACATTGAAATTGATGAGCCATGGTTTCTTGAAGGTAATCTGTGTAGGCCAGCCCATACTGTGAATGATCCTAAGCAAAGTAAGCGTGATGCTTATCTAGCGGATAGAGGCTGGGTTGTAGTTCGGTTCTCAGAACGGCAAGTTTATGAAGAAAGTGAAAAGTGCATTAATCTCATCTTTTGCTTGGTTTCAGGTGTCTTGGGTGCATTAGATTCTAAACAGCCAGACTTATCATTTTCATTTCCAACGGACCACAAGAGATGGGGTGATCAAAGTGCTCTTAGTGAACCTAGATTTCCTCCTTCCTACTTTTAATTCCCAAGGTTGAGACTGGCCCTACCGGGATTGAATTGAGCTAACGCGCTGGTCCGAGACGCTGCTGCAAGATTTGTGCGGCCAGCAACACATCTAGGGGGGTGGTTAGCTTCAGATTGGATTCCTCCCCTTCGACGATGTAGACTGGCCAACCCAGCTTCTCGAATAGGGCTGCATCATCGGTTACCTGCCAACCCTGGGCCAGAGCCTCCCGATGGGCTTGCCATAGCATCGACAGGCGAAACCCCTGCGGCGTTTGCGCTGCCCACAGCCGGCTGCGTTCTGGGGTTGACTGAATTTGGATCCCTTTTGGGCCTGCCTCAGCGACTTTAATCGTGTCCTTGACAGGGATCCCCGCGATGAGACCATCCACCTGCTGCAAAGCAGCACTACAGCGATCGAACAACTTAGGGGTAGCTAGGCAGCGGGCCCCATCGTGGATCAACACCCGCTCTACTGTTCCCAGGTTATAGAGATACTCAACCCCCCTGTAAACCGACTCCTGCCGCGTCGCCCCCCCTTGTAAAAGCTGCACCGGCGTGGACAGATCCATTGCCGCCAGGATCTGCTCGATGGCTGGCCAATCGCCGGGTTGGGAGAGAATGCCGATCCACTCGATGGAGCTGGCCTGATCCGCAGCCTGCAACGTCCAAGCCAAAATCGGCTGACCCAAGAGCGGCAGCAACAGCTTATTGACCGCAGCTCCCATTCGCTTGCCGCTGCCAGCCGCCGGGATCAGAAGGTGCATGGGATCCAAAAGCGCATTCAACCGGATCCCAGTGTACTGCTTGAGGTCAACAAGCCATAAAAGAGAGGGCCAGCCCTGACCCTCCCTTTTGATGCTCATTTGATGCTCAGTTCAGCAATGCTCCGATCCGGCAACCCCAGGTCAGACCGAGCACAACGGCTCAAGATTGCTCCGAATCGGTGGCAGCAGTAACGAAGTCGGGGTAGGCCACGTTGCCATGCTCGCCCACATCCAAACCGGCGATCTCTTCCTCGGCGCTGGTGCGCAGGCCGGTTACAGCCTTGAGGATATAGAACAGGATCAAGCAGGTAATAAAGGGCCAGAGGAAGTAGAACAGAGCGCCCACCACTTGTACCCCAAATTGGGCCCAGGTGACCTCTTCAGCATAGTTGGCATTGGCAAAGAAGGGGATCCCTGCTGCCAACACCCCCCAGATACCACAGGTGCCGTGTACCGAAATCGCGCCCACCGGGTCATCAATTTTCAGCACCGTATCCAGGATCACCACCGAAATCACCACCAGAATCCCGGCCACCGAGCCGATGATCAGAGCACCCAAAGGATGGACGCTATCGCAAGGGGCAGTGATCCCCACCAAGCCGGCCAGGACACCGTTGGCGGCAAAGGTCATATCCGGCTTGCCAAAATGAACCCAAGAGGTGAACATCGCCCCAATTGCTCCAGCCGAAGCTGCCAGCAGCGTATTCATGGCAATCCAGCCAATATCGACAGAGGCTGCAGTGGTGGAACCGGCATTAAACCCGATCCAGCCCAAGGCGAGGATAAACACCCCCAACATCCCCAGCGGCAGGTTGTGGCCAGGGATCGCCCGCGGTTCTCCATTAGGGCCGTACTTGCCAATGCGAGGGCCGAGCACAAAGGCGCCTGCCAAGGCCGCAGCGCCGCCTACCAAATGCACCACCCCCGATCCAGCGAAATCAATGTAGCCCAGATTTTCCAGCCAGCCGGCTGTGCCGCCGTTGTAGTCGCCGAACAGCCCGTTCCAGGCCCAACCCCCAGAGATGGGGTAGATTAGCCCAGAAATAACGATGGAGTAGATCAAGTAGGCCAAGAACTTGGTGCGCTCCGCCATGGCTCCGGAAACAATGGTGGCGGCAGTGGCGGCAAACACCATCTGGAAGACAAAGAAAGTAAAGGGCCAGCCATCTGCCTCGTAAGCCTGCTGCCAGCCAAAAGCAAACCAGTCGGTGCCGAACAAGCCACCACTGTTGCCGAACATGAGGCCAAACCCGATGAACCAGAAGGCGCAACAGCCCATGCAGAAGTCCATCAAGTTCTTCATCATGATGTTGGCGGCATTCTTGGCGCGGGTAAAGCCCGTCTCCACCATGGCGAACCCTGCCTGCATGAAGAACACCAAGGCTGCTGCCACGATCGTCCAAACAATGTCAGCGTGTTTCTGAACTGCCTCGGCCTCTTGAGCAAAGGCAGTTCCCTGGCCGAATAGAAAGACCAGCGCAGCCATTAGAGCAGCAGTCAGACTCCACCTGGCCGGTCGCCAGAGCCACTGGGGCACCTGGCTCTTGAGCTTTTGGATCATTGTTGTACTCATGCTTTTCGACTCACCTAAAGGGACAGTACTTCTCAAAAGACATTACCCGGAAAGTGGGGCAAGAACATCTCATCAGGTATATAGCAAAAGAGACATGCAGCAAACCCCCACAAGGCTCAGGACGGGTAGCCCAAACCCCAAAGATCCCTCCTTACAGGGCATCTTGGTTGAGTTCGCCAGTGCGGATGCGGATGGTTTTTTCGACGGGGCTGATGAAAATCTTGCCGTCCCCAATTTCGCCGGTGCGAGCCGCTGCAATCAGCTTCTCCACCACCGTATCCACCAGGTCATCTTCGACCACGATCTCCACTTTCAGCTTTTGTAGGAACTCTACCGTGTACTCGGATCCCCGGTAACGCTCGGTTTGTCCCTTTTGCCGGCCAAAACCCCGTACTTCACTTACGGTCATGCCGACAATCCCGGCATTGACCAAAGCAATTTTGACCTCATCCAACTTAAATGGCCGGATCACGGCCTCGATCTTTTTCATCTGCCTCCTGCACCCTGAACAGTTCCGCTAATTTCTAACACTACCAACACCTGTGAATTGTAAAAACGGATACATTTTTTATCTCCTACTGAAGATGCTTACCACTCTGGGTTGGCTCCCGTCAAGACTGGAAGGTCAAGCTTAAGCTACCCTAACGGGAGGAAGCCTCCGATGGGGTCTCACCAACATCCACGGGCGGCTGAGGGCTAAGAGAGGCCAAGCTGGCTGTAATGAGCGCTACCGCAAGCCACCACAGCATTTGTACCTGGGGACGATACCAGATGGTATCCACCAAGCCGTGGGCCATCATGCCGGTGCAAGCGGCCAAGCCCGCTGCCACCCACAGACCCTGGGGATCCCGCAAGTTGAGCAAAGTTTTCCAGCATCTCCAGCCGTGATCCCAGAGCACCAAGAGGAACCAGGCGAAAGTTAAAGATCCGATGAAGCCAGTCTCTACGGTGAGCTGCAGCGGCACCGAATAGGCTCCAAGGGCGCTGAAGTTGCCTCGTTGGTAGAGGGGATAGACGCGGTTAAAGGCAACATTGCCGGGGCCGATCCCCAAGATGGGAAAGTCGCGGATCATCTCCAGCACCGCCGCCCAGACATTGAGGCGAAAGTTGTTGCTGGTATCCAACCGCCCCCAAAAAAGGCTCTGCACCCGCAGCCGCAGGGAGCGTACCGTCAGGATCCCGAGCAACAGAGCAGCCCCCCCTCCGCCCAACAGGGCCGGCAAGGCCCAACGCCGCCAGCGGGCTGGCAAATCGACAGAATGCCACTGTGCCAACAGCACGGCCATCAGGGTGAGCATGGCCAGCCCCCCAATCCAGGCGCCACGACTGTAGGTGAGCAACAGGCAAATCAGGTTCACCGCCGTCGTAAACCCGGCCAGGAGTTTCGCCCCCCAACTGGGCCAAATCCAAGTGGCGGCCAGCCCCAGGGGAATGACCGGGATCAAGTAGCCCCCATACAGATTTGGATTGCGCAGATAGCTGTACACCCGCGTCAGACCCGCCAAACCCGACTCCGGATCCACCCAGGTGGCCAGTTCTGCTGCCCCATAAAAGTATTGCCGCAGGCCATGGATCCCCATCACCAAGCTGACCAAAAGCAGGGATCCCACAATCCCATCTCGGAATTGGGGTTTGCGCAGCAGACGATGCAACAACAGATAACCAGCCAGGTAGAGAGTCAACTTCAGCCAGCCATCCCGTGCTGCGTAGGCAACCGGAGAGAGAATCGTTGCCAAGGTGGCGATTCCCCAGAAAAGGACCAGGGGCAGATGCAGCGGCAGCCCAATCGGCGTTTCCACCAAAGTGCCCAGGCCCACCAGAGCGGCCATAGCCAGCAAAATCAGGCCCAGGATGCCGGTGGAGCTTTGCGCAGAGAAAATCCAGTAGAGCAGCACTAGCCCCAGGCCAATCCGGTCGGAAGTTTGAACCAATATGCTGCTCTTCCCCCAACTTTGCAGGGATCCCAATAGGCGGCCCAAAAGGCTCCCCTGCTGCCAAGCCTTGATGGGAAAGTCGCGCAGCAGAAAACCCTGCCACAGTTGCGTTGCTCGTTCCATAACCCTCCGGAGCCTGTTGGGCACAAGTTCATACGCCCCAAGTCACCTTCCGATTGTGTCGGTGGGACGAAGTTCTAGCTTATATCCCCAGAGGCAAAGAGACAACGAAGAAGAGCGCAACTTCTTATCGCGCCAGCCGGACAAAGTACCCCTCAACAAAAACAAAGAACCGGCTGACTCACAAGACTCTACAAGACAAAACGCACCGAAGAGTTATCAAAGTTAGGTTTTCAATCTTAAGAACAAGTCTCTGTAAAAAGCAAAGAAGAACAGCAGGAAAAACTACAAAAAGCTCTATCTCAATCTTCAATCAAATGTTGGATTGCCGCAATCGAAGATCTCCTGACCTACCACAGACCGATTCTCAAAAGATTCTTCAGGCAACACAGGCTAACACTTGACCTTGAGATCCTCTTTCACCTTCGGCATTAGGAGAAGGGATTTGATCGCCTAAGCGGGATCCAGACCAACCTTCCTTGGCTCTAACTGCGTTCTGGGAATTGGAGTTGGAATAGTGAATCTGAATACGAGTAGGACGGCCCAGACCCAGGGCGGATCCCATGCAACGGGCTAAGATTTGCACCTTAAACTCAAACTCGCCAATGCCATCCATAATCTTTAACCCTGCAGTCTCTGCTCCTAATTCAACTGTAGGAGAAGGTCTACGAAACCTCTTCAGTGGGAATACAGAACTTTTTGAGCTGCGGAGACTTCTGGATTATGAAAGTTATGTAAAGATGCCTTTGTTTTCGCCAGACAGGGCGAGTACTTGACCTATTCTTAAACAACTTGAGTCAAGCTGGGCTCGGTATCTTCACTTGGACTGACTCCCTCCACCAAGCTGAGCAGGGATCCCAGCCAAATCGCTTAGACAAGGTGAGCTGACCTACGCAAAATGGAGGAAGTAGGGGAAAAACATCTCGTAAATCACTCGGTCGAAGCGTGCCCGTTTACCTGTACTGGGGAGATGACACCTATCGCCTGATGCAGGCGGTGCAGCAGTTGCGGGATCAAGTGCTGGATCCCCACTGGGCAGCTTTTAACTACGATCGCCTGCCGCCGGAATCCACGGTTGCCGGGCTCAACCAAGCCATGACCCCGCCGCTGGGATCCAACGCCCGCTTGGTTTGGCTGGAAGAGACAACACTCACCCAACATTGCCCGGAAGATCTGTGGGAAGAAGTGGAGCGAACCTTGGCCCAGTTACCCCCTACCACCCATCTGCTCTTGACCACCAGCAATAAACCCGATGGGCGCCTGAAATCCACCAAAATCCTCAAGAAAACGGCCATTGTCCGCGAGTTTTCCCAACTGGCCCCTTGGGATGAGGAGGGTATTCTCCAGCAGGTGCAGCGGGAAGCTGAACAACGGGATCTGGCCCTCAGCCCGGCAGCCGCCCAGAAATTGGCCGAGGCGGTGGGCAATGACTCCCGTCGCTTGGCGATGGAATTGGAAAAGCTGGCCCTGTTTACGGCAGGCCAACAGGATCCCATTTCTCCTGAACAAGTCGAGGCGTTAGTTCCCGCCAGCGCCTACAACAGCTTTCAATTGGCGGGATCCCTGCGCAAAGGGAATCTGGAACAAGCCCTACGCATCTTGACCCATCTGCTGGATCACAACGAGCCGGCCCTGAGGATTCTGGCGGTGTTGGTAGGCCAATTTCGCACCTGGCTATGGGTGCGGCTGCTGCTGGATCAGGGAGAACGGGATCCCAAAGTCATCGCCCAGAAAGCAGAAATCGGGAATCCCAATCGGGTTTACTTTCTGCAAAAAGAGGTGGGATCCCTGAAGACCACAGCTTTACTGAAAGCAATGCAGCAGCTTTTGCAATTGGAATACAACCTCAAGCAAGGACAGCCGGAACGAGATGCCTTTCAAGAAGCGCTGATCCAAATCGTGGCTATATTGGGTGAAGGCCGAGCTCAGAGCAAGTAGAGCAGAATAAACAGCACAACCCAAACCCCATCCACAAAGTGCCAGTAGATCTCGGCAGCTTCGACGCCAAAATGATGTTGGGCGCTGTAGTGGCCGGGTTTAAAGGAGCGCCAGAGCACTGCCAGAATAAACAGCAACCCTGCCATCACGTGGAGACCATGAAACCCCGTTAAAACATAGAAGGTGCTGGCAAACAAATTGGTGGTGAGGCCAAACTCCAGGTTGCTGTACTCATAGAGTTGCCCTGCCAGGAAAACCGCCCCCATCAGCGCTGTGAGGGCAAACCACAGCCGCAGACCCCTGACATCATCGGCCTTGATGGCCGACCCAGCTTTGTGAATGACGAAGCTGCTGGAGAGCAAAATCACCGTGTTGATCCCAGGCAAAAGCAATTCCCGCTCTGGGGTTCCCTCCGGCGGCCACACCGGGGCGGTGAGGCTATAGGCCAGGTAGGCCATGAACAGCCCTAGGAAAAGACAGCCTTCTGCCACCAAAAACATCAAGATGCCAAAGACGCGATGATCTGGGTGCTCAGCATGGGCAGTGTGGGCCCTTGAGTGGCCAACCATCAGCGTTTCAGAGGCAAGGGATCCTTGCATATTCCTTTCCACCTAAATTCCTGAATTCCTGAGACTTCTTGAGGCTGTACAAGCAGCCCAGCCAAGACTGGAATACCCAGTGAGCAGGGGATCAGCAGCCCACCGGGCATCCGGCCTGCTAAGAAGAAGTAGGCTCCGCTTCCGCCAGTGCCAGCTCCCGCAAGCTCTGCAACTGAGCAGCAAAGTAGTCCAGCGTCTCCTTGCTGTGCAAACCGTAGTCATAGGGGCCGGTCAGCAAAATGGGATCCCCATAGAAGTTGTGGGCAGGCGGCGGCGAAGCAGTCGTCCACTCCAGGGTGAGAGCCTGCCAGGGGTTGTCTCCCGCCTTGGGCCCGGCCACCCAGGAGTAGATGGCGTTAACCAAAAAGGGCAGGGTGGAAATGGCCAGAACAAAGGCCCCCACCGAGCTGATCCAGTTGAGGTCGGCAAATTGGGGATCGTACTGGGCCACCCGGCGGGGCATCCCCATCAGGCCCAGCTTGTGCATCGGCAAGAAGCACATGTTAAAGCCGACAAAGGTCAACACAAAGTGCACCCGCCCCCAAAACTCGTTCAGCAGCCGCCCCGTCATCTTGGGGAACCAGTGGTAGATGCCGGCATAGATCCCAAAGACGCTGCCGCCAAACAACACATAGTGCAGGTGGGCTACCACAAAGTAGGTGTCGTGAACGTGGATATCCAGAGGCACCGAGGCGAGGATAATCCCGCTCAAGCCGCCGATCACAAACATCGAGACAAAACCCATGCCAAACAGCATGGCCGAGCGGAAGTGGATTTTGCCGCCCCACAAAGTGGCCAGCCAGCTAAACACCTTGATCCCAGTGGGAACGGCAATGGCCATGGTGGCGATCATGAAGAACACCCGCATCCAGTCAGGGGTGCCACTGGTGAACATGTGGTGAGCCCAGACGATCAACCCCAAAAAGCAGATGGCCAAGCTGGAGTAGGCGATGGCCTTGTAGGCAAAGATGGGCTTGCGGGCATGCACCGGCAAAATCTCCGAGATCATGCCAAAGACCGGCAAGATCATGATGTACACCGCCGGGTGGGAGTAGAACCAGAACATGTGCTGGTACACCACCGGATCCCCGCCGCCGCTGGGGTTGAAAAAGGCCGTACCCGCCAACAGGTCAAAGCTAAGCAAAATCAATGCACCGGCCAGAACCGGTGTTGCAATGAGGGTAAGAATAGATGCTGCCAGCATGGCCCAGCAAAACAGCGGCATGTCTTCCATCTTCATGCCGGGCATGCGCATCTTCAGAATGGTGGTGATGAAGTTAACCGCCGCCAGGATGGAAGAGGTTCCTGCCAACAAAATGCTCAGGATCCAGAGTTCTTCCCCCACTTTGCCGCTGATCAAGCTGAGGGGCGGGTAGGAAGTCCAGCCGGCAGCCGGAGCCTCTATGAACAGGCTGGCCAAAAGCAGGATCCCTGTGGGCGGAACCAGCCAAAAGGCCACTGCATTCAGCTTGGGGAAGGCCATATCCCGCGCCCCAATCATCAGCGGTACCAGGTAGTTGCCAAAGCCCCCTGTCAGCGCCGGCACGATCCACAAGAAGATCATGATCGTGGCGTGCAGGGTAAAGGCGCCGTTGTACCGCTCAAAGCCGAGAAAGTCGGCCTCTGGAGTAGCCAGCTCTGCCCGTACTGCCGTCGCCAGCGCCCCTCCCACCAAGTAGAAGAAAAAGGTGGTCACCAAGTACTGGATCCCGATGACCTTGTGATCGGTGGAGAAGGTAAAGAAGCGCCACCAAGGCTCAGCAGGAAGTTCAAGTTCAACCTTCGGTGCAGCAACAAGTCTTGAGCTGTCTTGCAGCTGGGTCATTGCACAAAAGCTCCTATATCGCGTTGGCAGAATGTTGTTCCCACAAGCGCAGGCCAAAGGGGCGTCAGGGATCCCGGCTAACCTGCGGAAGGAAGGGATCCAGAATGGGACTGGAGAGACTTCAAATCTGAGGGGGAGACGCCCAAACGCTGGTGGTGGACATGGGCAAAGGCAGACTCGGCCTCAGGGGAGCCTGGCCGAGGAGAGAGATGGACTGGCGAGAAATCTGAAACGAGGGCCAAGGTGCTGCCCTCGCCACGGGCGGCCAAAACTTGCTCCTGCTGCCAGCGCTCGAAGTCTTCCGGCGTATCCACAAACAATTGCCCTGCCATCACCCCATGATAGGGGCCGCACAGCTCTGCGCAGATGATGGGGTACTGCCCCAGTTGAGTGGGCACAAACTCCAGGTGGGTCTCTCGGCCAGGGATGACATCCTGCTTGAGGCGAAACTGCGGCACCCAGAAGGCATGGTTCACATCCAGAGCCGTCATATCCAAGCGCACCCGCTTGTTTAGAGGAAGGTGCAGCTCGCTGGCCACCAGGCCGGAATCCGGGTAGGTGAACATCCAAGCATATTGCATGCCCTGCACTTGGACGACCAGATCCGGCTGGCCCATTTCCTTCCCGGGTAGCACTACAGGGGTATAAGCGTAGCCGGGATCCCCCGCCTCAGCTTCGTGGGAAGACTCCATCGCCATGGTCGCGGCCATGGTCGCGTGGATATGGCCGCCGACATGAGCACCCCCGTAAACAGCTTGATAGACATCTAGGCTGGCCAAGCCCAACCAAAGAATGATCACCGCCGGCACCGCCGTCCACACGATCTCCAGCAGCACATTGCCATGGCTGGGATCCCCGTCGCCTTTGTCGCCTCGCCGCTTGCGGTAGCGGACAATACAGTAGAGAAGTACACCCTGTACCACCAAAAAGATCCCTGTGGCAATGGTTATGGTGCTGTTAAAGAGGCTGTCGAACAAGGGGGCTGATTCGGCAGCAGATTCGGGAAGCAGATGGTGGTTTTGCCCGTACCAAAGGCTGGCAAGGGTCAGGAGGATCCCCATAGCCACCAAGATGATGTTGCTCAGCGCACTCACGACTGCTTTTCCCCAATACAAAGAGCGTCCATCCTAGCAGATAATCTGCTCACAGCGTCTGCAAACTACCTTGCTCAACTTAATCCGTCGTTTTTTACTGTTGCCGTTTTTTATTTTTGTTTGCATTGTTTACGGAGTTTACAAAGTTTTCCGATTGTAGAGTCTGCTTCGCTGCGCACGGCTTCTCCACTAGTATCAGATAGTAGTCTGCGGGAGAGAGAAACCCTGCAGGCTTATGGATCTCTTCAGGATCTTTCAGGGTGAGCAGTGACGAGACAGAGCTTTGGTTCCGAGATTTTCGGCAGACCTGCGCAAGGGCGGTACTGCACTGAAGGCTGGCTCTGGTTGAGGGTCATCTCTCCAAGCTGAGATTTTTGCTGGCTGTAGACTGAGGTAGGGTGGGATAACCCCGCAATTGGGCTGGTTTGGACAGGTTTTCTCTCTTTAATCTCTGCTTCTGTTTAATCTCTGCTTCGCTTTCCCCAATGTCTTCTCCCCATTCACTGGCGACCTTGCTATCTGATCCAGGGGATCCCTTGCCGATCCAGACTCCATCAACGGTCTCGGAATTGGCCGGAATCTTAAAGGAGTGCCAAGGGCGGAAAGTGCTGCCGCTGGGGCAGGGGAGCAAGTGGGGCTGGGCCCACTCTGTGGAGCCGGTGGATCTGGTTCTCAGCACACGTGGCTTACGCCGGCTCATCGACCATGCAGCCGCCGATCTCACCGTTACGGTGGAAGCCGGTATGACTTTGGCGGAACTGCAACCCATTTTGGCGGAGCGAGGGCAATGGTGGCCGGTGGATCCCCTCTATCCGGATCGGGCTACCCTGGGGGGCATTATTGCCACTGCCGATACAGGTTCTCTGCGCTGGCGTTACGGCGGGATCCGCGACTTGCTGCTGGGCATAGCCTGGGTGCGGGCGGATGGGGAAGTGGCCAAAGCGGGCGGGCGGGTTGTCAAGAATGTTGCCGGCTATGACCTGATGAAGCTGTTCACCGGATCCTTGGGCAGCCTAGGAATTTTGACCCAGGTGAGCCTACGGCTTTACCCGTTGCCGGCAGCTCAGTCTGCTTTGCTGGCTACAGGATCCCTGCCGGAGCTGGAGGTTTTGTGTCGGCAGGTGCTGACCGGCCCCGTTAACCCTGTGGGGGTGGATCTCTGGCTGAGGGCAGAGGGATCCCAAGTTTGGCTCAGCTTTCACGGCTCGGAGCGAGCGATTGCCCAACAGATGGCCCAAACGCGGCGGCTGGCCCCTGCAGGGCTGACTTTGCAGGAAGTGAATCCCGGCTCTCTGTCCCTGCCTCAACCCGGCTCAGGAGCAGTGCTGGCCAAGTTCGGGTGCCTGCCCAATCAGAGCCTGGCAACATTGGAGCAGTTTCAAACCCTATTCCCTGGAGCTCAGGTGCAACTGCACCGAGGCTGTGGGCTAGGACGGGCTTGGCTGGTTCAGCCAGAAGTGGGATCCCTAATGCAACTGCAACGCTACCTCAAGTCCGCAGGCGGATTTCTCCTGCTTCTGGAGGCGCCGCCGGCTCTGAAGAGGGCTCTTGCCCATGACTTTGGCCCGGTTGCCAGCCTAATGCGCAAGCTGAAGCAGCACTTCGACCCCGCCGGCACCTTTAGCCCCAGCTTGATATAAACATCGCCCTCGCCACCGCTGCTTCCTCGGGATCCCTCTGGCCAAACGTCTTGTTCCGGTGCATGATAGATCTATAAGAAATTGAAACATTTCTTAACATCATTTCTCAGTATCTCAGCGTCAAAGCTAAGAGAGGGATCAGCATGAGCATCGAGTGGCAACGGATACTCCGCGTTGGGGTGGGCTTTTGCCTTGGGCTGTTGATTGCGGTGGGCGGGGGATCCCTGACCTGGGCGCAACCTGCCCTGCCGGTGGTGCCGATGGAGTTGCCCCAGCCGCCTGTGCCGGTCTTGGACTTAGCGGATCAGTTGACCAGCAATCAGGAAGCTCAACTGGCCCAGCATCTGAACAAGTTAGAGCAAGACACCGGCTGGAAGCTGCGGGTGCTGACTCAGTTCGACCAAACACCGGGTCGTCAGGTGAAGGAATACTGGGGCTTGAATGAGCGCAGCGTTCTGATGGTGGCGGATCCCAGGGGGGGCAACTTACTGGCGTTTAATGTGGGGGATGCTGTGCGCGAGATCTTGCCACGTACCTTTTGGATTGAGCTGCAATCTCGCTTTGGCAACCAATTCTATGTGCGGGAGCACGGCACCCACCGCGCCATCTTAGAGACCGTTGATGTCTTGGATCGCTGCTTTCATCAGGGGGGCTGCCGTGTGGTGCCCGGCCTGCCTCAGGAGCAGTGGATCCTAACGCTGGTGACCTCGATTTTGGGCGGGATTGTCTTCGGGTTTGCCGGCAAGCCCCGCCATGCGGAGGAGCTGTTTAACTGGCGTTGGGCCTTGCTCATTTCTCCCCTGTGGTTCATTCTGTTCGGGGCCTTCGGTATCGGGCCGGTGGTCACACGCACGCAGGATTGGATCCCGGTCTTGCGCAACGTCTTGGGGTTTCTGGCAGGGGCTTTGGTGATCTACCTAGCTCCCATTGCTCGCCCGGCAGTGGATCAGCAGTAGCTGACTCGTGAAGTCGGCTGGGCGTCCTTCCCTGCGAGCCCCAGTTCGCAGGGGACAAATGCTAGAATCGGTGAGCAGAAATTGCTGGTGTAGCTCAGTTGGTAGAGCACTCGACTTGTAATCGAGCGGTCGTCAGTTCGAATCTGACCATCAGCTTTTGTTGCTATAGAGCTGGGCTCTGCCGTCTCCTCTCGCTGAAGCAGAACTCAGCTTCTACACTGGTGGTTAGATTGGCATTAGCGGGATCCCTGGGTCTTGTTGACAGGAGGCCAAGGCCGATCCCTGCTCAGTTTGGCATACCTACTCAGCCGATTGGGTTGTTCTCCTGATTCTCCTTGGATGTCTATGTCCGGTCTCCCAGCCGCTACGGTTCGTCGATTGCAAAAGCTGCCCCAGGTGCCCTCGGTGTGGGAAGGGGATCGTCACAAGCTCTCAGGATCGCCACCCGTGGGATCCCAAACGGAAGGGGAGTGCATTCTTTGGGTAGATGGCGTTCAGGGCGTGGTACGGGCCATGGAAGTGGTGTCCGCCGATTCTGGCTTTGAGCCGATGGTGCGAACCTTGATTGTGGCCATGGAGCGGCCCCATGCTGCCTCACCTGCTCGCCCCCAGAAGATCATCGTGCGGGATCGAGAGGTGCAATTTTTCTTGCGCGGCATTCTGCACCAGCTGGACATTAAGGTGGAATGCCAGCCGGAATTGCCTCTAATCGATGAGATCCTTCAGAGCTTTGAAGAGGCCAACGAACGGATCCCTCCCCCTCTGCCGGAACACTATGTTGAGTTGCTGGCCGGCAAAGCCCTTACCCTCTGGCGAGATGCTCCCTGGGATTACCTAGAGGATCACCAAATCCTGGCGATCGACCTAAATCACTGGGACATCCAAACCCTTTATGTCTCGGTGATGGGGCGGTTGGGCATGGAGTATGGGGTGCTTTTTTATCGCTCGCTGCCCTCTCTTAAACAGTTTCGCCAGGATGCGGCCCAGCCGGCCACTCCCGAAGAAATGGAGGAGGCTTTCCTCAGGCAAGATTGTCTCTATCTCACCTTCCAAGCTGGCAATCCTGAACTCAACGAACTGCCGGATCTGGACTTGGCAGAGTTGGATCCCGAGGAAATTGAGCCGAACTTCGGCACCATTCACCCCCTGGAAGGCTTGCGCGTGACTTTGCAGGAGGACGAGGCAGCGGTCTTATCGGTGGCCCTGGAAGCCTTGCATCGCTTCTTCAAGCAGTACCACCGCAAGCTGGAAGATGACTTTCGCTCCTATCAAGGTCGGTACCGCATTCCCAACCCCCAAGAGAAGGGAGCAACCCTTTCGGTGCAGGTGCGCACTCTGCCGGACGTGGCCGAAGAGCTGCTGCAGCTGGAAGGGGAGGAGGAAGAACCTGCCCAAACCCTGCTGCGGGATGATTTGGTGCCCGAGGGCGCGCAGATAGGTCTGGGGGTCTTGCCGTGGACAACGGTGGAAATGCTGCGTCGCACGGGGCAATGGCATCCCCTCCCCCAAAGCAAGCTGGTGAAAAATGGAGAAGGGCTGCCGGTGGTGATTGTGCGCACCTCTCGATCAAAAGCAAAGCAGCTCATCGAGAATTTGCGTGGGGAAGGTGGGCCGCAAGGCGTTTGTTTCAACACAGGGGTGGATCCCTTCGATGGCGATCGCTACGACTTGGAAATTGTGCAAACGGGCAATCGCGATCTGCACCTGTTTGGAGAGTTTCCCGAAGATGATCCCGTTCACTCCATGGCTCGCAAGCGCTGGGAGCGGCGTTGCCGGGATACGGGTGGCTATTGCGGCTTGGTGGTGGCGATGGGGGTGAATTCTACGCGTCCAGAGCTGCAAGTGCGCCACATTCTGGCCTTGTTTGAGATGCAGGCTTTGAACCCAACGGGACTGGGACTGGGGCCGATGGTGCGGATTAGCCGACAATTGCACTTGCCTTGACCGTCCAGATGGAGGCAGGTTAGGTGCTGCTGGTAACCTGAGCAACTTTCTCCCAGCCGGGATCCCCTCTTTCTATCTCTGGCAGGTTTACCGGGCGGTGATTCGGTTTTTCCAGGGATCCACGCTATCTTGGCTCTGGTTCTCTCCTGGGTGCTGACCGGCAAAATAGCTCGACAAAGCATCTCGACAAAGCATCTCGACAAAGCATACAGTGGCCCTATCATCTGGGGGCTCTGGTATTGACCCTCAGTTTGTGGCAAGTGCTTGGAGTTTAGGGCAAGGGATCCCAGGTATCCTGCCGCCGCAGAGTAGCTTGTCGCAGCCGGGCCAAGTTGGCCGATCCGGTGCAAAAGGCAGCAATACGTAGCTCCTCGATCACGGCACGAAAGGTGTCCACCACCGCCTGCATCTGTCCTTGGGAGACGGCGTGTAAAGCGGGGGCGGCCATACCCACCACATCGGCTCCCAGACGGATAGCTTTGGCCGCGTCGATGCCATTGCGGATGCCACCGCTGGCCACCAGGGGTAAGTCCGGCAGCAGGCGACGAATTTCCAGCAGGGACAAAGCCGTTGGGATCCCCCAATCCCTAAAGCTGTGGGCGATGCGTTTCTTGAGAGCATCTGGTTGGCGATGGGCCTCCACCTCGCTCCAACTGGTGCCGCCCGCTCCCGCCACATCTAGGGCCGCCACACCGCATTCGGCCAGCCGCTGGGCTACCTTAGCACTGAGGCCATTGCCCACTTCCTTCACCACCACGGGCACCGGCAACTGCGCCACCAACTGTTCGATGCGGCCATACAATCCACGCCAGTCGGGATCCCCTTGGGGTTGAACCGCCTCCTGGAGAGGATTGAGGTGCAGAATCAATGCATCCGCCTCGATCATCTCCACCGCCCGTCGCGCCTGCTCCAACCCATAGCCGTAGTTGAGCTGAACGGCACCCAGGTTGGCCAGCAGCAAAATATTCGGGGCCACTTGGCGCACCTGGTAAGTCCGGGCCAGCTCTGGATGTTCCAAAGCTGCCCGCTGGGATCCCACCCCCATGGCAATGCCCAACTGTTGGGCAGCGGCGGCCAGTTGTCGGTTTAGCTCATGGGCAGCCTCTGTTCCCCCCGTCATGCTGCTGATGAGCAGGGGTGCCTGTAGGCGTTTTCCCAAGAATTCGCAGCTTAGGTCGATCTCCGGCAACAGCAGCTCCGGCAGCGCCACATGCTCAAAGAAAAACCGCTCAAAGCCGGTGCGGATCCCTTTGGCAGCCACATCCTGCTGCAGAACAATGTCCAGGTGATCCTGTTTGCGCTCGGAAATGGGGGGTAGAGAATCGGCCATCATGTCAGCAGTGCGGAGCACCTTGGTCTTGGTAGAGATTGTCAGTCTATAACGCCGCGCGCTGCCAAAAGCGAACAGCATTGCCCGTTCGCGCTAGCGGGACGGAGTCCAAGGTGACTCGCTATCTACTGGGACAGCAGTGCGGTTCCCGGTAGGGTGCCGGAGGCATAGCACTGTCGCGTCAGCGGTGCGGAGCACTATGATGTGGGCGGGATCCCAACCGGACAGCCATGCAACCCTTGCACATCTTGCTGGCAGAAGGCAACCCTCATCTGTGCAGCTTGCTGTGTTGGCATTTGCAACAGGCCGGACACCAAGTTTGGGCAGCAGAGACCCTTCGCCAGGCAAAGACCCTGCTGCAACACCAGCCCATTCACCTGCTGATTTTGGATGCGGAGCTGTCCAACCGCGGCGGGCTGCAATTGTGCCGGTGGGCCCATCGCCAATGTGATCTGTTAATTCTGCTACTCTCCCACCGGGGATCCGAGGCGGATATCATCGCCGGCCTGGAGGCAGGAGCGGACGATTACCTCACCAAGCCCTTCAGTATGCAACTGCTGGATGCCCACCTTCTAGCCTTGGCTCGGCGGCGACAGCGTCATATTCCTCCCACCTTTCTGCAGTATGGGGATCTCAAAATTGACCTGGTGCAACGGCGCGTCGCCTTGGCTGGGGAAGAGATCGACCTCACGCCCCAGGAGTTTAGCCTGCTGATGGTGCTGGTGCAGGCGGACGGGGATCCCGTCTCTCGTCTAGAGCTACTAGAGCGAGCATGGCCGGATTCCACCGATAACCCTCGCACCGTCGATACCCATATCCTCTCGTTGCGCAAAAAGCTGGAACGGGATCCGCGCCAGCCCAGCTTGATCCACACAGTGCGCAATGTCGGCTACTGCTTCGGTCTCAACCCCCCGCTGCCTCAGGAACAGAAAACCGTTTCAGTGGCTGCAGGCGTTTCGGGATCTGGGCCTCAGCGGCAGCGTCGTGGAGTCGCAGCGTCAGGGGAGGCACCTGCAAATCAATCAATCAAATCCCGCTAGGCAGATTGCGCAGGATCCCAGTCGGGATCGCTCAGTTGCAGCAGAGACCGGCGCACCCGCTGCTCCAGAGCCAGGTTGTGATGTTGGCGGCTGACCTGCAGAGCTGCTTGCAAATCCGAAAAAGCTGTCGCTTTATCTCCCATATTCCAGTAGGCCAGCCCTCGTCCGTACAAGCCATACTCGTCGGAGAGGTCAGTCCGGTTCATATCCGCTTCCAGGCGAAAGGCCCGCTCGTAGTCGTCCAAAGCAGCTTTGATCTCCCCCAGCGCATAGAGAAGGTTGCCCCTGATGTAGAGAACGTTGGGCTGCTGGGGTTCTCTTTCTAAGCTGCGGCTGAGGTCGGCAATGGCCTCGTCAAAGTAATCACCACAGGCGTAGGTCACCCCCCGCTGGTAGTAGTGGGCTGGGCTGGGATCCCAGTAAATAGCCTGCGACCAATCGGACAAAGCCGCCTCCCAGGTGCCCAGGTAGCTGTGTAAACGGGCCCGCTGGGAATGGGCAAGCGCTGAGGTGGGATCCAAGCGAATGGCTTCATCCAGATGAGCTAGGGCCAAAGGCAGGGATCCCTGTTGCATGAGCAGGTTGGCCAAGCTGAGGTGGTGGGGGACATTGGGGTGTAGGCGCACCAGCTCAGCAAACTCCGCCGTTGCTCCCTGGAGATCCCCCTGAGATTGACGAATCAGCCCGCGATAAAAATAGGGTTCTGGTCGCCGCGGGGCCAACCGGATCGCCTGGCCGAAATCCTCCAGGGCCTGGGGAACTTGGCCGAGGGCAAAGTAGGCTTCTCCCCGCAAAATGTAGGCGTTGGCCAGGCAGGGATCCCGTTGCAGAGCCAAGCTGAGCTGTTCAATAGCCCCCAGCAAATCCCGGTTCAGCCACCGTTCTCGACCACGGTTGTAGGCCAAGATGGCCGGACGGGTAAAGGCAGAGATGGCGGCTGCACCCACCAGGCCCATCACTGCCAAAAGACGATCCTGCCGCCAGCTGGCCATGCTCCCCAGCAACAGGGCAACCGCAATCAAAAGGCGCAAACCGGCAGAGTCGTGGGCTCTGAACATACTGCTCCGCACCGCTGTTACGAGCGTATCCTGTTTTTTTAATCTGCTCGCGAGCTTCTCTCTGATTCTGCCCGATTTGGCAGCGAAAAACGCCGAACAGCTCAAGCCCAAAAAGCTCCCGTAGCTCACTTGGATCAAGAGTAGAAAGGGGATCCCCGTGCTCCTCCCAACCCTTTAGCTTGTGGGGGTGTGGGGGTAGCTAAGCCCCGCACTGTACCCGTAGCGTCAGTGTCGGGATACAGAGACCCCCACATGGTGTATGATGAGAGTAGTTGCACAAGGCGGCTTTGCCGGAATCTGGTGCAGCTACGCGGTGGGACATCCCGTGTCTGCTCGCAGAGGGTTCTTGCGTAGGCTCCCCGATGAAGCGAGAAGCCCACACTGTACCCGTAGGGTCAGTGATGGGAGTATGTCACGCCCAGAGCATCAACCGCAGCTCATAGGGATCGTGCATATCGGGGTGGAAGGGGAGCAAGCGGATGGCTAACCCTTGCAAGCCGCTGGCCTCATAGCAAATCTGGCCGGAAAAGATGGCCCGATCCTCCAGCGTCTCCACATAGCGCAGGGAGATTGCCTGTCCTTTCTGAATCTGGCCCTCATCATTGACCGGCCCCTGGTAAGCTTGCACGATCACATCCTGAGGTTGCAGGGATCCCAGCCGCACCTCCACCGTCACGGTGAGGGGATCCCTGGCCATCACCACTTGGTCATCCTGTGCCAAGGCAAGGCCGGCAGCGGCAGCTTTCTTCGGGGTTTCGATCTGGACGTTGAGAACCTGGATGTTGTACCAATGCTCCTGCAGGTGGTTTTGCCAACGAACGAACTGGCGGGCCGACTCGAAGTGGTCACGGCGCATGCGGTCGAAGTAGTTGCTGAGAGGAATGTAGGCTCGCTGGACGTACTCCAACACCATGCGCTGCGTGCTGAACTGGGGGCAATTGAGGCGAATCGCCTGCTTCATGCGCTGGATCCACTGATGGGGTAGGCCATCGCTGCCGCGCTGGTAGAAGAGAGGGGCAACCTCTTGTTCCAGCAGGTCGTAGAGGGCATTCGACTCCACCTCATCTTGATAGGCGCGATCCTCATACTCCTCACCGCGGCCAATGGGCCAGCCGGTCTGGTAATAGTCAGCCTCGTCCCACCAGCCGTCCAAAATACTGAGGTTCTGTCCACCGTTGGCTGCCGCCTTCATGCCACTGGTGCCGCTGGCCTCCCGGGGGCGCAAGGGGTTGTTCAGCCACACATCCACCCCGGCCACCATCAAGCTGGTGACATACATGTCGTAGTCCTCAATGAAAACCAAGCGCTGGCGAAACTCCGGCTGCCGCGACACCTGCACGATCTGGCGGATCAGCTCTTTGCCGGGTATGTCGCGGGGGTGGGCCTTGCCGGCAAAGATAAACTGCATCGGGTACTGAGGATGGTTGAGCAAAGCCTTGAGCCGTTCCAGGTTGTGGAACAAAAGGGTGGCCCGCTTGTAGGTGGCAAAGCGGCGGGCAAACCCAATGGTGAGCACCTCCGGGTTGAGGGCCTCAGAGGCCCGTTGGATCTCAGCCGCTGAGGCAGCCCGTTTCTGGAGCTGTTCCATCAAGCGCTCGCGGGTAAAGTTAATCAGGCGGGAGCGGCTGCGCTCGTGGGCCCGCCACAATTCCCCATCCGGAATCCGATCCACCTTTTTCCAGAGGGGATCCGAAGGAGGAGCCTCTGCCCAATCCGGCCCCAGGTAGCGGTCGTAGAGGGCTTGGTTCTCCTCCCCCACCCAGGTGCGGACATGTACCCCGTTGGTGATGGAAGTAATCGGCACTTCTTCCAGCGGGATCCCAGGCCACAGCCGGCTGAACATCTTGCGGGAAACCGCCCCATGCAGCTTGCTCACACCGTTCACAAAAGAGGCCATGTTGATGGCCAGCACTGCCATGCTGAAGGGAGATTGGAAGTCGCCGGTATTTTCCCGTCCCAAAGCCAAAAAGCGCTCCCGGCTCAGGCCCATCTGGCTGTAGTAGAAGCCGAGGTAGTAATCGATCTTGTCGGGCGGGAATAGGTCGATCCCGGCGGGCACCGGCGTGTGGGTGGTAAACATCTGGCTGGACTTGGCCACCTGCCAGGCCTCTTCAAAGCTCAGCCCCTGCTCCACCATCAACAGGCGAATCCGCTCTACTGCCAAAAAGGCCGAGTGCCCTTCGTTCATGTGGTAGACGGTGGGATGGATGCCAAGGGCGCGCAAAGCCCGCACGCCGCCGATCCCCAGCATGATCTCCTGGTGGATGCGCAGATCTTGGTCGCCACCGTACAGCTCATCGGTGATGTCTTGGTCGTACTGGCTGTTGGGCTCGATGTTGGTGTCCAGAAGATAGAGGGGCACCCTCCCCACCGTCACCTTCCAAATGCGGGCGAACACCTTGCGGTTGGGATAATCCACCTCAATGCGAATTTCGCGGCCCTCCGCATCTCTCTGCAGCTCCAGGGGCATGTTAAAGAAATCGTTAACTGGGTAGCGTTCCTGCTGCCAGCCGTCGGGGTTGAGGTACTGGCGGAAATACCCCTTTTGGTAGAGCAAGCCCACACCCACCAGGGGCAAGCCCAGGTCGCTGGCCGCCTTGAGGTGATCCCCGGCCAAAACCCCCAAGCCGCCTGAGTAGAGGGGTAGACAATCCGCCAAACCAAACTCTGCCGAAAAATAGGCGTAGCACTCCCCTTCCACCGCTTGGGCCGAACGATACTTGCGGTACCAAGTGTCTTCCTGCAGATAGCTCTGCAGTTGTTGGCTGGCCCGTTCCAACTGGGCCAAAAAGCCGGGATCCTCCGCCAACTCATCCAGCCGTTCCTGCCGGATCCGGCCCAGAAGAGCCACCGGGTTGTGGCTGCAGGCATCCCACAGATCCGGATCCATGCGCCGGAATAGGCTGCGGGTTTCTACGTTCCAACTAAAATGCAGGTTGTAAGCCAACAAGCGCAGACTTTCCAGCGGAGTAGGCAGGTAGGGAGTGACCTTAAACGTGCGTAGCGGCTTCATAAAGACTGGGAGGAGCGTTGTTTCCACTGTCAGGCTACCTTGCCCTCAGCCTGAGGGCGTGGCTTTTTAACTTGAATGTCGATTTGTAATCCAGTGGATGCCGAGCTGTAATCCAACGGCTGCTCGAACTCCCTCAGGGCTCTATTTGGGATGGATCCGACTGCCCCACTGGCCGATACGATCGCTGCTATTGCCACTGCGGTGGTGCCTGAACAGGGCAGCGTGGGGATTGTACGCCTTTCCGGGTCACGAGCCCTTCCCATTGTCCAAGCCATCTTTACCCCTGCCCGCCGCAACGCAGTCTGGGAGAGCCATCGGCTCCTCTACGGCTGGATCCGCGACGAGAAAGGCCAAATCCTAGACGAAGCGCTGGCCGTTTGGATGCAGGCCCCCCGTTCTTACACCCGCGAAGATGTGGCAGAGCTGCATTGCCACGGTGGCATCATGGTGGTTCAGGCCACGTTGCAACAATGCCTGCGGCAGGGGGCGCGGCTGGCTCAGCCGGGGGAGTTTAGCCTGCGCGCTTTTCTGAATGGCCGCATTGACCTCACCCAGGCCGAGAGTGTGGCCGATCTGGTGGCGGCCCGCTCCCCTCAGGCGGCCCGGATGGCCCTAGCAGGCTTGCAGGGTAAGTTAGGGGGATCCATTCGCGCCCTGCGCCAGGAGCTGCTGAGTTTGTTGGCAGAAATTGAGGCTCGCCTCGACTTTGAAGAGGATCTGCCCCCCTTGGATGTTGCCGCTTGGCAGGCCCGGCTCCAAGCTATTCAAGCCCAGATGCAAGCCCTGCTGGCCACGGCAGAACGGGGACAACTGCTGCGCACCGGGGTGAAGGTGGCCATTGTCGGGAGGCCCAATGTGGGCAAGTCCAGCCTGCTCAATGCTTGGTCAGGACAGGATCGGGCCATCGTCACCGATCTGCCCGGCACCACCCGCGACGTGGTGGAATCCCACCTGGTGGTAAAAGGGATCCCCGTTCAACTGCTGGACACTGCCGGCATCCGCGCCACCGAAGATCCGGTGGAACGGCTGGGGGTGGAGCGCTCCCAACGCCTAGCCCAGGCTGCCGATGTGCTGGTGCTGGTCATCGACGCCCAAGCGGGCTGGACGGCTGCCGACGCCGCCATCTACGAGTCGATCCGCCATCGCCCCCTCATCCTGGTGATCAACAAAACCGACCTCGCCCCGCCAGAGGGGATCCCCCTCCCCCCCGAGATTGCCCACCGCGTCCCCGCCGTTGCCGCCCAAGGGAAAGGGATCCCGGAGCTGGAAGAAGCCCTGGAGCAGCTCGTCACCCAGGGACGTCCCCAGCCCAATCTGGAGATAAGCCTGAACCAGCGGCAGGCTGCTGCCCTCCAACAAGCCCAAGCCAGCCTGGAACAGGTGGGGCAGGCCATCCAAGCTCAGCTCCCCCTGGACTTTTGGAGCATCGACCTACGGGGCGCCCTGCATGCCCTTGGCCAGATCACCGGCGAGGAGATCTCGGAATCAGTGCTGGATCAGATTTTCAGCCGCTTCTGCATCGGTAAGTAACTCTATAGACTCCTCCTAACTCATACTCATTTTGAGTTTGTGTTACTATGGGCTCAGTTGGGAAGCCGAAGCGGATCCCCGATAATGGAAACACAGTTAGGAGGTTGGCCATGGTTACCGCCGAGAAAACCCGTTTGTACCCCACCCGGATCGACTTGCCGGCAGAGGCCCGCACGCAACTGGTGGAGCTGCTCAACCAGTCCTTGGCAGACACGTTGGATCTGAAGACGCAGGTGAAACAGGCCCACTGGAACGTTAAAGGCATGCACTTCATCGCCTTGCACGAGATGTTCGACACTTTTGCCAGCACCCTGGAAAACTACGTGGACATGCTGGCGGAACGGGTTACGGCGCTGGGGGGCATCGCCCGCGGCACGGCTCGCATCGTTGCCCAAACCTCCACCTTGCCGGAGTACGATCTGGCCGCTGAAGAGGGTCGGGATCACCTGCAGGCTTTGGCAGCCCGTTACGCTCACTATGCAGCTTCCGTCCGCCGCAACATTGACCGCACCACCGAACTGGGGGATGCCGACACAGCAGACCTGTTCACCGAGATCTCGCGCCAGATTGACAAAGATCTTTGGTTTATCGAGGCTCACCTGCAGGCGTGACGCCAGCGAGGCCAGTCACAGGCAAGTGGATCAAGCAAAATGGGCGTTAACGTTCCCCTCCTGTATTTGGTGGCTCTGGCCAGTATCCTCGGCGTGGCGGGCTTCTTTGTCCTGCGGGAGGTGCTGCGGGTACGGGCCCAGGAAAAGGTCATCCGTGAGCTGCAGCCCCGCCTGAGCAAAGGCAAGGGATCCCCGCAGGAGCACTACGAGTTGGGCAGCGTCTATTTGCAAAAAGGCCTCTACGACCAGGCGGTTGCCCAGCTCAAAAAAGCCCTAGAAGTGGCCGGGGAGAACATTCCCCCCGTCTGCAACGCCCTCGGTTTTGCCTACTTCAGCCAGGGGCAGTACGACTTGGCCATCCGTTACTACAAGGATGCCGTGGCTGCGGATCCCGGTTATGTAACTGCTTGGAACAATCTGGCCCATGCCTATGAGAAGAAAAATCTCTATGGCCCAAGCCTGGAAGCTTACGAAACTGCCCTGAAGTTGGATCCCCGAAATGCCATTGCTAAGCGGCGCTCGGAGTCTCTGCGCAAACGGTTGCAGCCCAGCCCCTGAGGATCCCATCTGCAATTCCATCCGCAGAAATACTCTTGACCGCAGCACAGTTGTCCATAGGAGTTGGCTCTAAAGACTCCATCCTGCCTGTGCAGGCACTTCCTTATCCTCTCAAAAGAAGATTGATAATACTGAAATCTTGAGCGCAAATGTAAGATCCGGTATCGTGTTGCCTGGGCTGGTATTATGTCTTAAATAAAACGAGAGGCCATTTCATGGATTCGCAATCGGTAGCACCTGTGGTTTTGGTGATCCTGGATGGCTGGGGTTATCGGGATGCTCTCGATGGCAACGCGGTGCTGGCTGCGGAAACCCCTGTCCTGGATAGCCTTTGGGCTGCCTATCCCCACACCCTGCTGCAAGCTTCGGGTCGGGCCGTGGGCCTGCCGGCAGGACAGATGGGCAACTCTGAAGTCGGGCACCTGACCTTGGGGGCAGGGCGGGTGGTGCCGCAGGAATTGGTGCGCATCAGCGACGCGATAGAGACAGGATCCCTCTTCCAGGATCCCTTGTTGATGCAAGTTTGTCGCCAGCTCAGAGAGCGAGGGGGCCGTTTTCACTTCGTTGGCCTTTGCTCCGAGGGGGGGGTTCACTCCCACATCGACCATCTCTATGGGTTGCTCAAGCTGGCGGCCCAGGCTGAGATTCCGGCCTATGTCCACGCCATCACCGATGGCCGCGACACCTTGCCCCGCGATGGTGCCAGGGTTCTGGCCGCCCTGGAAAAAGAGCTGCAATGGCTGGGCAATGGCGTCATCGCCACCCTGAGCGGACGCTACTACGCCATGGATCGGGATCGCCGTTGGGAGCGCACCCAAAAGGCCTACGAGATCATGACCCAAGACGGCCCTGGCCGTGGACAAAGCGCCGCGGAGGTGATGGAAGCTTTCTATGCCCAGGATCTCACAGACGAGTTCATCCCGCCCACCCGCCTGGCTCCGGGGGCTGTGCAGCCGGGAGATGCGGTGCTTTTCTTCAACTTCCGCCCAGATCGCGCCCGCCAACTTACCCAAGCCTTTGTCTGCCCAGACTTTTCGGGTTTTCAACGCCCCTTGCTGCCGGCTCTCACCTTCATCACCATGACTCAGTACGAGGCGGATCTGCCGGTGCAGGTGCTGTTCAAGCCCCAGAACCTGAATCACCTGCTGGGCCAAGTGGTGAGCGAGGCCGGCCTCAAGCAATTGCGCATTGCCGAGACGGAAAAATACGCCCATGTCACCTACTTCTTCAACGGCGGCATCGAGCAGCCCTTCCCCGGCGAAGATCGCATCCTGGTGCAAAGCCCGCTGGTGACCACCTACGACCAGGCGCCGGAGATGTCGGCAGTGGAAGTGACCGACAAGGCGATAGAGGCCATCGCCCGCCGCGAATACAGCCTGGTGGTGCTCAACTATGCCAACCCCGACATGGTAGGTCACACCGGCAACTACGAAGCCACCATCCGCGCCCTGGAAACGGTGGATCGCTGTTTGGGCCGGCTGCTGGCGGCAGTGGTAGATGCGGGAGGCACTACTTTGATCCTGGCGGATCATGGCAATGCAGAGCTGATGTGGGATGAGAACGGCAACCCCTGGACGGCCCACACCACCAACCCCGTTCCCTGCATTCTGGTGGAGGGGGAAAGGCGCAAAATCCCCGGCTGTGGCGGCGATGTCAAGTTGCGCTCCAACGGCACTTTGGCTGATGTGGCCCCCACCCTGCTGGAGATCTTGGGCCTGCCTCAGCCCCCCGAAATGACAGGACGTTCGCTTTTGCAGCCGGCAGAATACACCATCCTCCAGCGGCAACCCAGTCCTGTGGGGCGGTAGGTGCCAGGGATCCCTTACTCCGTCACTGGGATCCCTTCTTGGGCCAGCCATGCTGTTAGCTCTCCCCAGTTGCGATAGACAGCCAGAACCCGTGAGCGCTCGGGGTGATAGGGGGCAGCCAAGCGCTCCAACTGCAAAAAGCGGGCCTGGGGAGGGATCACCGCCGCTTCGGGATCGGGGGGAGTGGGTCGGCGCAAGGAGCTGCTGTAGCCGCGGTAGATCAGCACCAGATCAGACTCTCCCTCGCTTTCCACCTCAACCCGCAGCACCTCTTGCGGGTGGTCTTGGCTATAGCGCTCCAAGGCCAAGGGCCAAGGCAGGGCCCTCATGCTTCCAGTTCCCCCTTATCAGTTCCGGGTCGCAGCCGCCAGACAAAGTAGAGGCTGTAGAGCAGGTAGGCCACCAGCCCCCAGGCCCCCACGCTCCCCAGCAGCTCCGGCGATACATTGGGATGGAAGATCTCCCGAAACCCCAGCGGTGGCCCAAACCAAGCCCGGCACTCCTCTGGCAGAGAAGTGCGGAAAGCACAGGGCACAAAGGCCCCCGAAAAGAGGATCCCGGCCCCCATATAACCAGTCAGGCCCCACCGCCAGAGCAAAAAGGCTCGCGCCGCCCAGGTTCTCGACTGCTCGAGAGCAGCACTCCAGTCCCGCCAAAACCAAAGACAAACCAAGATCAACAGCCGCGCCATTGCTCCACTGAGAAAGCTGACGGGCAGGCCCCCAATCATCAGGTACACCGTCACCGCCAAGAGGCTCGATACCCGCCAATAAACGATCAATAGCTGAATCAAGGGCCGCAACCCCACCGCAAAAGCCCAAATCAGCAGCAGCAATGGCATCACCACCGTCAGCGCCACTGCCAAGCGGTAGTCCAGCCAGATTGCATCCACCAGCCAACTCTGGGGAGTCATCCTCACCCTCTGCCACTCCTGCCCCTTAGTATATGAAACCTGGGGGATCCAGGACGGGACACAGAGAGTTACGGAATGTTAACGCCTGCTGACCATCCCCAGCAAAACTTTACACCAGACAGCTTTCAGAAAGTTTTCCATTTTGCCGCTACCGATCCCCGAAAGTGGTAGATTCTTAGCTAGCTCCTCAGAGGAGTATCCCTGTCGTTCGGAAGGCCAGCTGCCTGTCTGAGCGACCAGCGGAGTCTCCTTCAGACCTTGGCCCAACTTAATCTCATTAAGTATTGTTACTTAATCGTGTTATCTTGGGTTAAGGTCAAACCTTGAGAGGCATGACCTCGAAACCATGGCCCGTTCTTCCAGACTCCTCTCTCACAGTTCTACCCGTTGGAAGGCGACCCAGTGGAAGCCCAGACCACTGCCTCCCTTGGAGAATGCACCTCCTTCTCCGAAGCGGGAGGAAGAGACAGGGGATCCAGTTGCGTCAGAGCCACCCCTTGCCCTGGGGAGGCCCGATTTGGCGAGGAAGGTGAAGGGTGGAGCTAGGGGGGCAGCAGTTGCTGGCAGCGGGAGCTATGAAGCGCTGCAGCTGTGGCTGGTGCTGGTTACCTTGGGGGTAAGTCTGGCCATTGCCGTGGGAGTGGCCCTGGTTTACTCTCTGGGGGTAGCTGCCAACTACTTGCTGGGGGCGGTTGTTGGCGTGGTTTATCTGCGCATGCTGGGCCGCGGCGTAGCGGAGCTGGGCAAAAGCCGCAACCGTTTGGGGGTGACGCGTTTGGCTCTGTTTGTCGGGCTGATCGTTTTAGCCACTCAGGTGAAGTCTTTACAGATATTGCCCATTTTCCTGGGGTTCATGACCTACAAGGTCACCCTGCTCATTCATCTTGTCCAGACCTTGACCCGTTCATCTTCTTCTGTGTGATGCCCATGAACCTGTCCTTCTCCTCTCCTCCTCTTTTGGCAGAACTCGAGGTCGGCCATCACCTTTACTGGCACCTGGGCAAATTCACGGTTCACGGGCAGGTTTTGATCGCCAGCTGGATCGCCATTGCCCTGATCTTGACGGTGGTCATTTTGGGCACCCGTCAACTGCAGCGGGAGCCGGCTGGCCTGCAAAACTTTGTCGAGTATGCCCTGGAATTTGTGCAAAGCATTGCCCGAGCCCAGATTGGCGAGAAAAACTTCCGGCCCTGGGTACCCTATGTCGGCACCTTGTTCCTGTTTATCTTTGTCTCCAACTGGATGGGCAACCTCTTCCCGTGGAAGTTAATTCCTCTGCCGGAAGGGGAGTTGGCCTCCCCCACCAACGACATCAACACCACTGCCGGGTTGGCGCTGCTCACCAGCATCATGTATTTCGTGGCCGGCATCAGCAAGCGGGGGCTGTCTTACTTCAAAAAGTACATCGAGCCTACCCCGATTCTGCTGCCCATCAACGTTTTAGAAGATTTCACCAAGCCCCTTTCCCTGAGTTTCCGTCTATTCGGCAACATCCTGGCAGAAGAGCTGGTGATTGCGGTGTTGGTGTTGCTGGTGCCCTTGTTTATCCCCGTGCCGGTGATGGTTCTGTTCCTGTTTACGGGGGCAATTCAGGCTTTGATCTTCTCAACCCTCTCGGCAGCTTACATTGGAGAGGCGCTGGAAGGTCATGGAGGAGGGGATCACCGTGATTGAGGCCGCTGTTCGGTCGATCCACCTTGGCCCTTTTCGGGAAAATCATCTCAAGGGGGTCAGCGCAAGGGATCCCTTCTCTGGTAAGGTTTGTTGGGGCCGACAAGTTATGCTGAAGGCCGCCGACAAAGGGGTGAGCGAGGTCGATTTACTGAGCCCGGATCATCCCAAGGCTGAAAAGCGCTGTTGCTTTTGTATCGATGGTTTGTGAATGACAAGGAGCATCTCATTATGGATCCGTTAACCTCTGCTGCTTCTGTTTTGTCTGCTGCTCTGGCCATTGGCCTGGGATCCCTGGGTCCCGGTCTGGGTCAGGGGAATGCTGCCGCTGCCGCCATGGAGGGGCTGGCCCGTCAGCCCGAAGCGGAAGATAAGATCCGCGGCAACTTGCTGGTCAGCTTGGCTTTCATGGAAGCTTTGACCATCTACGGCTTGGTGGTGGCGCTGGTGCTTTTGTTCGCCAACCCCTTTGCTTAACTCTCATTGGGGGCGGACTGCATTGATTTACCCATCCGCCCGCCCCCTCACCCAGCTCCATCTCAGACTCAGTTCCTGTTGGGGTTGCAACGTCATGTTCTTTCCAACCTTGTTGGCTGTTGAAGCGGCTGAAAAAGGTGGTCTTTTCGATCTGGATGCCACCCTGCCCCTGATTGCCATTCAGTTTTTGCTGTTGGTGGCAGTGCTCAACTCCCTCTTCTATGAGCCGGTTACGCGGGCTATCGACAGCCGCAACGACTACATCCGCACCACTCAAGCGGAAGCCCAAGAGCGGTTGGACAAGGCGGTGTCGTTGACCCGACAGTATGAGTCTGAGATCAGCCAGGCCCGCTTGCAAGCCCAGCAGGTGATCGCTGAGGCAGAGGCTGCAGCTGCTCGCATTCGTTCCGAGAAACTGGCTGCCGTGCAGGCAGAGATCCAGCAGAAGCTGGAGGCGGCGCGGCTACAGGTCGAGCAAGAGAAGCAGGCAGCCCTCGAACAGCTGCAGCAGCAGGTGGATGCCATTGCCGCCCAGATTACCCAGAAACTGTTGGGCAGTGCTCGTTAGATCGCTGGTTGGAAGTACTTTTGGAGGAGCTTGCGATGCCTGTGTGGAGTTGGGTGGCCGGTTGGATCTTGGCTGTGGCCGAGACCACGGAGCTACTCCCAGAAGCCAAGGCAGGAGAGGGGGATCTCTTGGCCAAGATTCTCGAGAGCAACCTGATCAACATCGCGATCATTCTCACCTTGCTGTTTATCTTGGGTCGCAAAGTGGTGGGAGAAGCCCTGGCCAAGCGGCGGGAGGGGATCCTAGAAGAACTGCGGCAAGCGGAGCAGCGCAAGCGGGAAGCCATCGAGAGGCTGGCGGAGGAGCAGCAAAAGCTGGCCCAGGCTCAGCAGGAGGCTGAACGTATCCGCAAGCAGGCGGAAGCCAACGCCGAAGCCCGTCGGCAAGAGTTGTTGGAGCAGGCGGAGCGGGAAGTGGAGCGGCTGCGGGCCAATGCTGAGAAAGAGTTGTCCAGCGAGCAGGAGCGGGTTTTTCAGGAGTTGCGTCGGCAGATCGTTCGCCAAGCCCTGAGCAAGGTGGAGCAGGAGTTGCCGCAGCACCTCAACGAAGAGGTTCACCGCAGCCTGATCGAGAAAGGGATCCAAATGATTGCCCGCTAACTCTCAAGGAGGAGAAAGGTATGATCAGCAGCACAATGGCTGAGAAGGTGGTGGATCCCTATGCCGAGGCTCTCATTGCTCTTGGGTCAGGCCAGGGATTGCTGGACACTTTTGCCGCCGATATGCGCTTTATTGCCGAGGTTTTGCGGGCTACGCCGGAGCTGGGCCAGTTTCTCGCCAACCCGGTGATCAAGGCCGAGGCCAAAAAGAACCTGCTGCAGCAAGTATTTGCCGATCAGATCCACCCTCTGCTGCTGAATGCGCTGAAGTTGTTGACCGACCGCCGCCGTATCATGTTTCTCGGGACTGTTTGCCGGCGCTTTTTGGATCTGCAGCGGAAGCTCCAGAACATCGTCCTGGCCGAGGTGACGACGGCGATACCCTTGACGGAAGCTCAGCAGCAGTCAATTCGCGAGCGGGTGATGGACTTCACCCAGGCCAGCGGTGTGGAGTTGCAAGCCACTCAGGATCCGGAGCTGCTGGGAGGGGTGGTCATCAAGATTGGATCCCAGGTGATCGACCTCAGCTTGCGTGGACAGTTGCGCCGGCTGGCCTTGCAGTTGGCCTAAGTTGTTTTTTGAGGATCCCTTCCCGTTACCTTGAGAGGACTGCTATGCCTACCATTCGCCCAGACGAGATTAGCACCATCATCAAACAGCAGATCGAGCAGTACAACCAGGAAATGCAGGTCTCCAACGTGGGGACAGTTCTGCAGGTGGGGGATGGCATTGCCCGCATCTACGGTTTGGATAAGGTGATGGCCAGCGAGCTGCTGGAATTTGAGGATGGCACCACCGGTATTGCCCTCAACCTGGAAGAAGACAACATCGGTGCCGTGCTGATCGGCTCCGGGCGAAATATCCAGGAGGGATCCACCGTCAAATCTACGGGCAAAATCGCCAGCATCCCCGTGGGGGAAGCCCTCTTGGGCCGCGTGGTGGATCCCCTGTGCAACCCCCTCGACGGCAAAGGCCCGATCCAGTGTACGGAGTCTCGCCTGATCGAATCTCCGGCACCTGGCATTGTCGATCGCCGCTCTGTGTACGAGCCCCTGCAAACCGGCATTACCGCCATCGATGCCCTGATCCCCATCGGGCGGGGGCAGCGGGAACTGATCATCGGCGACCGCCAAACCGGCAAGACCACCGTTGCGGTGGACACGATCCTGAACCAAAAAGGGCAGGATGTGATCTGCATTTACGTGGCCATTGGTCAGAAGCAGAGCACCATCGCCCAGGTGGTGGGCATCCTGACCGAGCGAGGGGCTATGGACTACAGCATTGTGGTGGCTGCCGGCGCCGATAGCCCGGCCCCGTTGCAGTGGCTGGCCCCCTACTGTGGCGCCACCATTGCTGAATACTTCATGTACCAGGGCAAACACACCCTGGTGGTCTATGACGACCTCTCCAAGCAGGCGGTGGCTTATCGGCAAATGTCGCTGCTGCTGCGCCGTCCACCCGGTCGGGAAGCTTATCCTGGGGATGTGTTCTACCTGCACTCGCGGCTATTGGAGCGAGCCGCCAAGCTGAGCAGCCAACTGGGAGAGGGATCCATGACGGCGCTGCCGATCGTGGAAACCCAGGCCAATGACGTGTCGGCCTACATTCCCACCAATGTTATCTCCATCACCGATGGGCAGATCTTCTTGGAATCGGATCTGTTCAACGCTGGCATCCGCCCGGCCATCAACGTCGGGATTTCCGTCAGCCGCGTCGGCTCGGCAGCTCAGACCAAGGCGATGAAAAAGGTGGCTGGCTCCATCAAGGTGGAACTGGCGCAATACCGCGATCTGGAGGCCTTTGCCCAATTTGCCTCTGACCTGGATGAGGCTACCCAAAAGCAACTGGCCCGCGGCCAACGGCTGCAGGAGTTGCTGAAGCAGCCACAGTACTCTCCCCTGTCTCTGGATCAGCAGGTGGCCATTATCTATGCGGGGACGCGAGGCTATTTGGATGACATTCCGGTGGAGAAGGTCTCCAGCTTCAAACAGGGCCTTTTGGCTTACCTGGGCACCACCCATCCCAAGTACGGCGAGATCGTCCTCTCCACCAAGCAGCTCACCGACGAGGCAGAAGAAATCTTGAAAACGGCCATCACAGAGTTCAAGCAGAGCTTCGTGGCCAAGGCGGCCTAGGGTGACGCGGATCTCTCCTGGCCCGGATCCCTGTCGACCACCAAAATAGAGGGAGTAGGTTATGGCAAACCTCAAGCGCATCCGCGATCGCATCAAGGCGGTGAAAAACACCCGCAAAATTACCGAGGCCATGCGGCTGGTGGCAGCAGCTCGGGTGCGGCGCGCCCAAGAGCAAGTGATGGCCACCCGTCCCTTTGCCGACCGACTGGCCCAGGTTTTCTATCGGCTGCAGACGCGGCTGCGACTGGAGGATGTCAACTTGCCTCTGCTGAAGCAGCGGCCCATCCAGACGGTGGGGCTGTTGGTGGTGGCCGGGGATCGGGGCTTATGCGGAGCCTACAACGCCAACGTGATTAAGCGCACCGAGGAGCGGGTTCGCGAGCTGCAGGAGACAGGGCAGCAGGTGCAGCTTTACCTGGTGGGCCGCAAGGCGGTGCAGTATTTCCAGCGGCGCTCCGCTCCCATCGCCAAGACCTACGTGAATTTGTCGCAGATCCCCACGGCGGCTGAGGCTGCCCAGATTGGGGATCAGCTCCTGGCGGCCTTCTTGTCGGAGAAGGTGGACAAGGTAGAGCTGCTCTACACCCGCTTTGTCTCTTTGATCAGCTCCCGTCCGGTGGTGCAATCCCTGTTGCCCCTCGATCCGTCGCGGTTGGCCACTCAAGACGATGAAATTTTTCGTCTTTTGGTGCGGGGCGGAGAGTTTACTGTCGAGCGCAGCAAAGTCATCGCAGCGGTCTCGGCCCCACCTCAGGACATGATCTTTGAGCAGGATCCCGTGCAGATTTTGGATGCACTGCTGCCGCTGTACCTGAACAACCAGTTGCTACGGGCCTTGCAGGAGGCGGCGGCCAGCGAATTGGCAGCTCGCATGACGGCCATGAACAACGCCAGCGACAATGCCAGCGAGCTCATTCGCACGCTGGGTCTTGCCTACAACAAAGCTCGCCAGGCGGCTATTACCCAGGAGATCCTGGAGGTGGTGGCCGGAGCGGAGGCCTTGTAGGGTTCTCAAAGGAGATCCCCTGAGGAGCCGAGGTTGCGTTGCCGCGCCATCTGGGAGTTGAGCAGAACCACCGGCAAAATCCCCACTAAGACAATGGCCAAAGCCGGTGCCCCTGCCTCCGCGAGACGCTCATCGGCTGCCAAGCGGTAGGTTTGCACCGCCAAGGTGTCGAAGTTGAAGGGCCGCAGCACCATCGTGGCCGGCAGCTCCTTCATCACATCCACAAATACCAGCAGCATGGCCCCCAAGAGGCCACCGCTCATCAAGGGCAAATGCACCCGCCAGAGGGTACCCAGGGATCCCTGTCCCAGGCTGCGGGCTGCCTCATCCAAACTGGGGGGAATGCGCAGCAGCGTGGCCTCAACGGTGGCCAAAGAAACGGCCAAAAACCGCACCAGGTAGCCGAACACCAAAGCCGTGAGGGTGCCACTGATCACCAGGCCAGGTGGCTGTTGCAGCACCACCTGCCGCAGGTAGCTCAGCAGTTGATCCAACCACCCTAGGGGAATCAGAACCCCCACTGCAATCACCACCCCAGGCAGCGCATAGCCCAGAGAAGACAACTGCACTGCCAGCCGCAGGCCCCACGGGGATCCCGCCCGTCCTAGCCCCTGCATGCGCAGCCCGTACAGCACCACCACCGACACGGAAACGGCAATGACAGCCGTGATGGTCGATAGCAGAAAGCTGTTCTGGGCGTAGCTCCAAAAGCGGCGACCCAGCTCCCCCTGGCGCAGGGTCATATTGAGCAGAATCAAGGCCGGCACGACGAAGCCCAGCCCAATCGGGATCCCACAGGCTAGCCAAGCCCCCACCGCCCGGATCCCTTGTAGGCGGTAACGGGTTGGGGTGGGTTTGAACCCTTGGCGATAGTAGCGCGCCCGCCGGCGGGAGACCTGCTCCATCGTTATCAGCAGCAACACCAGCAGCAACAGCAGCGCCGAAAGCTGAGCCGCCGCCACCAGATTGCCCAGGGCCGTCCAGGTGCGGTAGATGCCGGTTGTAAAGGTATCTACCCCGAAATAGCTGACGGTGCCGAAATCGTTGAGGGTTTCCATCAAGGCCAGCAGACAGCCGGCCACGATCCCCGGTCGGGCCAGCGGCAAAGCCACCTTGAAAAAGCTGGCCCAAGGCCCGTAGCCCAAGGAGCGGCTTACCTCTAAGCAGGCCACCGATTGCTCCTGAAAGGCCAGCCGGGCCGAGAGGTAAACATAGGGATAGAGGGTGAGGATCAGCAGCAGGATCGCCCCCCACAACGAGCGAATGTTAGGGAACCAGTAGTCGCCGATCCCCCAACCTGTTACCCGCCGCAGCCAGATCTGGAAACCGCCGGTTACCTGCAAAAAATCGGTGTAGGCGTAGGCCAACACATAGGTGGGGGCCGCCAGGGGCAGCACCAACATCCACTCCAGCCAGGCCCGCCCCCAAAACTGACACATGGTCACCAGCCAGGCAGTGCCACTGCCCACCAGGATGACCCCCGCCGCCACCCCTGCCATCATCACCAGGCTATTGCGCACATAAAGCCCCAAGACCGTATCGGCCAGGTGCTCCCAAACCTGCCGCTCGTCCGCAAAAAGGCTGAGCAACACCGTAAGGACAGGAACGAGAATGAGACCGCTGAGGGTCAGAGTCAGAAGCGCCCAGCCGTTCAGAGGAAAGAAGCCACTTCCCGGCAGAGATTTGCTCAACAACTTCAACCTCATCTCTTTGTCCATCTCAACAGGCGGGAGCTACCTCTTGAGCAACTCCTGGGGAAGAAAAGGGGATCCTCCAGGGATCCCCAACCAAGTTTTCTCTCAAAACAAGCTCTTGGGCAGCTTAACGAAATAAACGATGTTCTCGTCTTGCTTGTTACCAAGGTAAGGCATAGTTTTTTCTTGAACCGCGCCCTTTTCCGAGACGATGCCAAAGTCGTCGTCGTTAACTATCGCTAGGGTAGTTGAGTTGAGAATGGCCAACCCCTCGGGCTTGTCGTGGGGATAATTGGGGATCGACATAATGTCAAATACTTCTTCTTTGTTTTCTGTGTTCAAAAGCAGATCCCGCTTTGGAACAGGAGCCTTTTCGGGAAGGTTTTCAATTGCCTTTGCCGGGCTATTGGTGTAGAAAGAAGCTAAAGAAAGCAGGAGCAAGAACAAGCCTGCTGTTCGCAGTTGTTTCATTTGGCAAACCTCCAGAAGCTTTTGAAAAAGAAAGACAGGACGCCTGAGCGGCCTCGAACGGAAGCAACGCCGTCCTAGAGTATCGACGCTTGGCCAAGAACCGTCAAGCTGCTTAACGTTCACGGCGTCAAGCAATGAAAGGCTGCACTCAGGGCCTGTCCTGGAGGCCTGATCTACTTCCAACCGGCCCGATCCATTACCTTTAGGGCATCAGGGGTGACGCGGCCAATGCTGGCAGCGTTGATCGTATCTTCCTTAAAGGTGCCAAAGCTGGCCACCAACGAGTCGATCTCAGCCCCAGGCAGTACCGGGTACTCATTGTTGCTCTGGGCAAAAATGGCCTGCGCCTCTGGCCCGGAGAGAAACTCCAAAAATTGGATGGCCGCTTCTTTGTTGGGAGCTGTTTTCAGAATGCCGGCCCCGCTGATGTTGACGTGGGTGCCACGATCCTGCTGGTTGGGGAAGAAGACGCCGATTTTCTCGGCTACGGCGCGCTCTTCTGGATTGTCGGATTTGATCAAACGCGGCAAATAGTAGGTGTTGGCCAAAGCCACGTCTCCCACCCCGGCGGCCACGGCCTTGATCTGATCTATGTCTCCCCCTTCCGGCGGACGGGCAAAGTTGGCCACCAAGCCTCGGGCCCATTGCTCCGTTTCCGGGATCCCGTGGGCCAAGATGATCGAAGCCGTCAAGGATTGGCTGTAAACGTTGCTGGAGGAGCGGGTGAGCACCTTGCCCCGCCATTTGGGGTTTGCCAAGTCCTCATAGGTGGACAACTCCTTGGGATCCACCTTGTCTTTGTTGTACATGATCACCCGCGCCCGCTTGGTGAGGCCAAACCAGTACCCCTCTGGATCCCGCAGAGACTCGGGAATATTTTTGGAGAGCGTCTCCGACTGGATGGGTTGAAACCAGCCCTCGTTCTGAGCCCGCCACAACCGGGCAACATCCACCGTCATGAAGATGTCGGCGGGGCTGTTGGATCCCTCGCTGCGGATGCGCTCGATGATCTCATCGGCTTTGCCCTGCACCCAATTCACGGTAATGCCCGTTTTCTGCTGGAAAAGTTCGTACAATTTCTCGTCTGTGCTGTAGTGTCGCGAGGTGTAGAGGTTCACTTCCCGATTGGCGCCATGGGCCGGACGCAGAAGAGACCCTGCTGCCAGAGCCGCAGAACCCAGCGTGGCTCCACTGACAAATTGCCGTCGCGATAAGCGCATACCCAACTCCTAAGTTCAAAAACATCTCAAGAGACACAGCTCCACCGGCCAGGCTCTCTCTGAGAAAGCACCGGAAAGCCAAGCCCAAAGGACAAAGACAGTCCCCGCAAGCCTCACTCTGTTGGCTCTTATCTTGGGCCAACCTTATTGAGACTTTTATTCAAGAACTTTGCCTTGAGGCAATGATAGGAGATCTCAAGTACCAGGTCAAGCTCTTGGGAGTTGTTCTCACTTCTCACCCTTTGGGATGAAACTGGGTGGCTTCCCCTTGTCCTCGACAGCGCCTGAGATGGCCAGCAACGCAGCCGGTCTTGTTGAGCAACGGGTCTCTACCCAGGGCTTTGCGGTCAGCGGTATTGACAGCACTCGCGAAAGCTGAAGAGGCTTCGGGTATAAAGGGAGCAGGGTAGATGACAGAGCTATGGTGAGCTCCCTTTCGAGATCGCCTCATGCACAGGTGCAAGAGAATAGCAGGGATCCAGGTGTCTCTATCCTGGTCTGCGGCTACAACGATTTGGTGGAGCTCACTCTCCAAGCCCTAGAAGCTTTTGGACATCGCGCTGTAGTAGTTGCTCCCGATCTGCCCCCTCATTTGGAAGAGCAGTGGCAATACCTACAGGCGGATCCCCGCCAGCCGGGGGTGTTGCAGCGGGCTGGGATCGAGCGGATTAGGGTGGCGCTGCTCCTGGAGGACAGCGACCAAGCCAATTTCGAGCTGGCTTTGCTGATTCGAGATCTCAATCCACAGGTGCGTGTCGTCTCCCGTCTGTTCAACCACAGCCTTGCCCGCTATCTCGACTCGGTTTTGCCGCAGCATTTTTCCCTATCGGTGGCGGCTTTGGCTGCCCCGGCTTTTGCCCTTAAGGCTGTTTCCGACGAATTTGTTGGCTACTTTGAGCTGCCCCAGCTGGAAGCCCAGCCGGCCACGCTTCCGCCAGAGCTGGCAGATCCGGCTTACTTTGTCTCAGACCGAGAGACCACCCTCTGGAACGTGGTAGAGCTGACCATCGGATACAACTCCCGCCTGCTGCATATGCCCCTCTCGGAGCTGGAGGAAACTTTTGGGGCGCGGGTGCTGTTTCATTACCCGGTGGATGGGCTTTCTAACTTTTCCAAACAGCGAGTTTTCGACGACTTTGACCACGAGGCAGAGCTGCTGGAGGGGGATCGCGTTTTGGTCATTTGCGATCCCAGAGCCTACCTGCAACTGCTGGAACGCAACGGGCGACGGGGCTCCTCACGGGCGCAGCGCTGGGCCAGCGAACAGGTGCAGGATAAGCGACAACAACGGCAAGGCAGGTCGTTGGGGCGGGGATCCCTTGGGTCTTGGTTGCGCAGAGGAGTGCAGGGACTCCTACAGGTCAAGCCCATCGTGCGCACCCTCACCTTCACCTTGGGGGCCATGCTGGTGCTGGGGGTGATCAACTTCAGGATGATCGGCAAACCCCTCATCGATGGACTTTTGCTGACGATCGTGGTGCTGACAGGGGGCTACGGGGATATTGAGGCTTTTCAACAGCCGGAAACACCGCTGGGGGTGAAGGTGCTGGCGGTGATGATGACCTTGGTGGGGGCTGCCCTGGTGGGGTTGATTTACGGCTTGGTGACCGACAAATTGGTGAGCAGTCGCTTTGGCTTGGGTCGGGCTGCCCGTATGCCCAAAGAGGATCATGTGGTGATCGCAGGGTTGGGGCGGCTGAGCTATTTGGTGCTGCAGTTGTTGCGGCAGATGGGCTACGAGGTGGTGGTGGTGGATCCCAATAGCGAGAACCCTCTCTTGGAGGCGGCGGAACGGGAGGGGGCAGTGGTGATTCGTGGGGATTACGCCCTGGCAAGCACGCTGCAACAGGCTCGCATTCAGGGCAGCCGCTGCCTGATCTGCACCACCCCTGACGATCTCACCAACCTGGAGACGGCCCTGACGGCCCACAGCCTGCAGCCGGGGATCCGCACCATTTTGCGGGTTACCGATCCCGAATTGGCGGCTCGCATGCAGCGCCACATGCAGACCCTGGGGATCAGCTACAGCGCTACCGGGCTGGGGGCACGGGCTTTTGCCACCGCAGCACTGGTGGGATCCGTCTACGGCACCCTGGCTTGGCAGGGGGAAACTCTGCTGGTGACACTGCTGGAGGTCTCGGCCGATTGCCACTACCTGGGGCTATCCTTGCGCCAACTGGCCCAGGACTATGACCTGGTGATCTTGCTGCATCGCTCCCGACCGGGGAAACCCTGTGTTTTTCCCAAGATCTGGCAAAAAGAGGGCAAGACCCTGTTGAAAGAAGGCGATCAACTCTATGTGATGGGAACGGTGGAATCCCTGATTCGCTTAACCCAAGGACGGCCTCTTCCCCCAGAGCTGTATCAGGTGCGCCTCCTAGAGTATCGCAACCCCTATTTTGAAGAGGAGATCCTCTCGGCTTTATCGTTCTACGCACGCCTGCCCAAAACGGCCCTGAAACCCCTATTGGGCTGTCTGCCGGCGGTGGTGAGCCCACCCCTTCCCCGCGACAAGGCAATCAAGTTAGCCCGCCAACTGCGCAAGATGAGCACTGAAGTGCAGGTGTTTGCCCAGGCGCAGCCTGCCCATTGGATCCCTGCAGCCATGAACGAAAATAGCGAGAGTAATCTGAATTGATTTGGACACTGTTCTGTTTATTGGTCTATTCTGCACTCCGTAGTCCAAAACATCTCGTTATGGGCAGTTGGACATTCAGGAGATAGGCTTTTCGGCTGCAAGTCGCACAAAGCGATTTTGGTTGTAGAGCTGCTGAGCCACCACTGCGAAACCCACCTTCTCCAGCAACCACACCAGGTCTTCGGCGCTGAAGCGATTGTGCTCGTAGAAGTGGGTAAACTGATCCAGCAGCGTTTCCAAAGGCGTGTCCGACTGGAAGAGTTGGGCCTCTGTATCGGCATCGAAGTAGAGGCTGAGCGGGGCGCGCACCCAATCCACCAGCAAAAATCGCCCCCCCGGCTTGAGTAGACGCAACACCTCCTGCAACAAGCGCAAGGGCTGCACCATCTCGTGCAACACCACCACTGCCTGAGCTGCATCGATGCTGTTGGCCGCAAGCGGCAAGTGAGGGTCGTGCAGGTCGGCCTGCAGCAGCTGGATTCCAGGGATCCCCTTCAAATCTGCCGCCGCTCGCTCCAACATGTAGGGCATCACATCCACCCCGATGAAGTGTCCTCCGGGATAGCGTTGCGCCCACTGACCTAGAGCAAACCCCGGCCCGGTTCCCAGATCCAACAAGCGCGGTGCAGGAGGCAGACAGGGCTCGATGTGCATCTGCCAGAACTGCCAAAACGCCTCGTTAAAGCGCCCAGGAGCCGTCGCCACCATGCGCTCGCAGAAGCTGGGGCCACGGTGGTGCTGGTAGAGAAGCTGAAAGGTATCGAGGCCGGTCTGGGGCATGGCTGAAGATTGTTGAGAAAATTGCTAGAGGGATCACCAGAATTCGCTGATGGGCTGAAAAGAGCATCGGGGGATCCCCAAAAGTAAGGCCTAATGTCGGCCTAACGAGCAGTGGGAGCGCTGGAAAAGTTGGCAATGCCGGTCTCCAGGTCGCTAAAGCAGGTCAATACCTTTTCCATAGAGGTGAGGTTGAGGACGAGGGCCACATTTTCCGGCACGCAACAGAGGCTGAGGTTGCCCCCAGCAGCACGGCACTTGCGCAAAGCAGAGATCAACACCCCCAGCCCAGAGCTGTCCATAAAAGTGACCGACGACATATCGATCAACATATTGGTGTAACCGAAATCTAAAACCTGCTGGAGCAATTGCCGAACTTCTGAGGCGGCCTTGGCGTCAAAACGACCTTCCAGGGGCACAATTGCCAGTTTTTGCCCTTGCGGAGTCTCAGCAGTACGGATGCGCAGCTTGAAATCCATCGTTTCCAGTGAAGACCTCATGCCCCACCTTAACACCATCCGCTACCGCCCACCAGGAAATCTTGTGAAGATCCCCAGGGACAGCGCGGCTCCCTCCAAAAACATCTGCCCTCTCGCCCCCAGCTCCTCTCCCAACAAGCCAGAGGGAAGCCGTGTAAACCCATGAAGTAAGAGCCGCCCCAGAGCTTAGCAGGAACTCCATCCCCCGCAGGGAAGGGATCCGGCCTCGGCCACCCATCTCAGGTTCCAGCCAGATCTACCTACAGCATGGGCTGCAGGGTTAAAGCCTCCGAGTCTATGGAGGGAAGGGACATGTGCAAACGGGGACGGTGCATGGAGAGCAACTGGGCCAGGCGCTTGCGCAACTCGGTGCGGGGCACAATCGCGTCGATGAGCCCTTGGGCCAGCAAATATTCGGCGGTTTGGAAGCCTTCGGGAAGCTTGCCCTTGCCAATGGTTTGCTCGATTACATTCGGCCCGGCAAACCCCACCTGCACGCCTGGCTCGGCCAGGATCAAATCTCCCAGCATGGCAAAGCTGGCAGTTACCCCGCCATAGGTGGGATGGGTGAGCACGGAGATGAACAATTGTCTGGCGTCGCGGTGCCTTTGTAGGGCGGCTGAGGTTTTGGCCATCTGCATCAGGCTGAGGATCCCTTCCTGCATGCGGGCTCCCCCCGAAGCCGAAAAGAGGATCAAGGGCAGGTGATCGCAGGTGGCCCGTTCCGTGAGGCGGGCGATCTTCTCGCCTACCACCGAGCCCATGCTGCCGCCCATGAAGCGAAAGTCCATCACTCCAATCGCCACCGGGATCCCTTCCAGGCTTCCCAGCCCTGTCAGGACGGCATCCTTGAGCTGGGTGCGCTCCTGGTAGGTGGCCAAGCGCTCGGAGTAGGGCTTTTGGTCGAAAAAGTGCAGGGGATCCGTGGGAGCCAGGTGTTCGTCCAGGGGCTGCCAGGATCCGGGATCCAAAAGCTGTTCCAGACGCTCTGGGGCTGTAATGCGGTGGTGATGCCCACAGCTGGGGCAAACTTGCCAGTTTTGCTGCAGATCCTTTGTGTAGGTCAGGGTGTCACAGGCAGGACACTTTTGCCAGAGGCCATCGGCAATTTCTCTCACCTGACGCTCTTTGTCGAAGGGGCTGCTACCTGTCAGGTTCAGAGAGGTTTGTCTGCGCCGCTCCGCAAACCAATCCAGTAGAGACATAGCTGTTGAAATATCCTCCCTACTCAGGGATGTTGAGAGCCCTGCCGGTGAGCTGCGAAACACATCTCAACGTTCTCAAGCTATCAAAGAATCGCCCAACTGAAAATAGAGACAACAGCAGGCAATGGAGACTCGGTGGCAGGTGCTGACCACAGGGGATGGATCCCTGACCTTTTTCTCGGAAGAGTTTGGACAGGCTTTTCACAACGTCAGTGGTGCCGCCCAGGAGGCTTTGGAGAAGTTTGTCCGCCCTTGCCGGCTGGATCGGCTGCCTTTGGAGCGGGATCCCGCCCAGCCCATTTGCCTTTTGGATATTTGCTTTGGCTTGGGCTACAACTCCGGCCTTGCCCTAGAAACCATTTGGCAAATCCGGCCCCACTGTTCTGTAGAAGTAATCGGCCTAGAGCGATCCCCGGAAGTGCCTCGCCAGGCTTGGCAGGCGGGGGTGGGATCCGACTGGAGCTTTGGGCAAGAATGGCAACACTGGATTGAACAGGGATCCTGGCAATCGGAGCGCTGGCGCGGAACGCTGCTGTGGGGCGATGCCCGCCAAACTCTAATGCAGGTGCCGTTGGGATGGGCAGATGCGGTGTTTTTGGATCCCTTCTCCCCTTCGGTTTGCCCAGAGCTGTGGACGGTGGATTTCCTGCGGGCCGTGGCTGAACGGATGCGACCAACCGGCATTTTGGCCACCTATTCCTGTGCAGCGGCGGTGCGAGCGGCTCTGTTGGAAGCAGGGCTTTTCATCGGCTCTACCCCCCCGGTAGGTCGTCCTTGGCCGGGGACAGTGGCCTCGCCCCAACCTGACCACCTGCCGCCTCTTTCCCCCATGGAGTGGGAGCACCTGAAAACTCGCGCTGCCGTGCCCTACCGGGATCCCACCTTGAAAGGAGATAGAGCGCAAATCCGTCTGCAACGCCAACGGGAACAGCAGGGATCCCCTTTGGAGCCCACTTCTGCTTGGAAACGCCGCTGGCCTGTGCAAGCCTAGAGAGTGGCGTTGCCGGAGTTCAGATCTGGACAACTTTTCCCAGGATTGCTGCCCGAGTGTATCCAAGACACCTGCGCTATTCCCGTACCCTTACGCAGGCCATCATTTCTTGACAAAGTTAAGCTGAGATGAAACTTCTCTGCTGTCAACTGCCATGTCTTCTGAGGAGTCCCTCCCGCTGACGCGAGCAACCTCTGCCGGTACGCTGATCGCCCTCTGTGCTGAACAGCACCGCGTCATCCTGCAGTTTTTGACTCGCCTGTCTCGAGCGCCGGAGTTGGATCTGGAGCAGCGACGCCTCTGTGTACAAAGGTTGCGACAGCGCCTCTCCCGCCACATTCAACTGGAGCGCCATGTTCTCTACCCCCTGCTCAGGTCGGCTCTCCAGGGGGATCCCCACCTTAGCGACCAAATTGAGCGGCTGGAGCAACATCTGCGGGATCAGATTCCAGAGCTGACGCGCTTTTTGCACCAATCAGAGCGCACCCCGCAGCAGGTGGATCCTTCTGCTGCCCTTCACTTCTATCGGCAATTGCGGGCTCAGTTTGATCAGGAGGAGAAAATCTTGCATCCCCTCTTTGCCCAGCATGTTTCTCCCGAAGCAGAGCAGCAGCAGTTGCGTCTGTTCCGCAAACGCCTGCAAGCCAGCGCTGCTTCCAATCGCTCTGCACATAGCCGTCGCGTTGCTTTGAATGAGCTGGAACGGCAGGCGATAACCCGCCCTGTCTTGCCCAACGAGCGTCTCTGGTCGCTGCAGGGCAACACTGTGCAAATGTCCGCTCCCTAGTCGACGACGGTCTTGTTGTTGGAGGCTAGTGGTGGTATTTTTGCTGCAATCGGCTCCCTGACCCCAAAACCATGCAGCCCTGGGATCCCGAAACCTACGTCGATCAAATGGCCCAACTGCTGCAACTGCCCCTGCATCCTGAACACCGAGCAGGGGTGATCGAAAATTTTGCCCGCTTTCTGCCCATTGCTCAACAGGTGCTGGAGTTCCCGTTGCCGCCGATAGTTGAGCCAGATCCCACCTTTGACCCTCAGCCATGACCGGGGATCCCCATCTTCTCGGCAGCGCCGACGCGGTCTCTATTGCCAGGGCTGTCCGCCAGGGATCCGTGAGCGCCCAAGCGGTGGTGGCCGCCTGTCTGGAGCGGATTCGCCGGCGGGATCCCCAGCTCAATGCCTTTACAGCTGTCTTGGAGGAATCGGCCTTACAAGCGGCGGAGCAGGTGGATCGACAGGTGGCTCAAGGGATCCCTGTAGGCCCGTTGGCAGGGGTGCCTTTTGCCGTCAAGAACTTATTTGACGTGGCCGGCCTCACCACCCTGGCTGGCTCGGCGATCAACCGCGAGAATCCCCCGGCCATCCAAGATGCAACGGTGGCGGCTCGTCTCAAGCAGGCAGGGGCAATCTTGGTGGGCACCCTCAACATGGACGAGTACGCCTACGGCTTCGTCACCGAAAACAGCCACTACGGCCCCACCCACAACCCCCACGATCTCAACCGCAGTGCGGGGGGATCCTCCGGCGGCTCGGCAGCAGCGGTGGCAGGAGGTTTGGTGCCCCTTGCCCTGGGCAGCGACACCAACGGCTCGATTCGGGTACCGGCCTCTTTGTGTGGCGTCTACGGCCTCAAGCCCACCTATGGCCGTCTGTCGCGGGCAGGGGTGGCTCTGTTTGCCGCCAGCTTTGACCACGTGGGCCCCTTGGCCCGTTCGGTGGCCGATATTGCCCTCAGCTTCGATGTCATGCAAGGGCCGGATCCCCAAGATCCCGTCTGTACCCGGCGTCCTGTAGATCCCACCTTTGGGCAATTGGGGCAGGGGATCGAGGGCTTGCGCATCGCGGTGGCGGATGATTACTTTGCCCGAGGGGCAGAGCCCCCCATCTTGGCCGGGGTAGAAAAGGTGGCCCAAGCCCTGGGGGCCCGCCAGACTGTGCGGATCCCGGAAGCCCAGCGCGCCCGCGCCGCCGCCTTCCTGATCACGGCTGCCGAGGGAGCCAACCTGCACTTGCCCAACCTGCGAACTCGCCCCCACGACTTTGACCCGGCCACCCGGGATCGCTTTTTGGCCGGAGCTTTGCTGCCCGCCAGTTGGATCTTGCAGGCACAGCGCTTTCGCCGCTGGTACCGCCAGCAGGTGCAGACCATTTTTCAGGAGATCGATCTGTTCATTGCCCCCACCACCCCCTGCTCTGCCCCCTTACTTGGCCAAGAGAAGATGGTGATCGATGGGGTAGAGGTTCTCACTCGGCCCAACCTCGGCCTCTACACTCAGCCCCTCTCGTTTATCGGCCTGCCGGTGCTTTCAGTGCCGTTGCGCGAGAGCGGATCCCTGCCCTTTGGCGTACAACTGGTGGCCGCCCCCTATCAAGAAGCCAAACTGCTGCGGGCAGCCGCCTATTTGGAGAAGCTAGGGATCCCCGATGCCCAGCCGGTCTGAGCCATGAAGAGCCCTGCTTTTGCAGCGTATCTAGCGTTAGGACTCGCGGGCATCCTCTTGTAGACACTAAATGTGTAGATAAACATTTTGCGGTCAAGAGAATGATTGCCTTGGGGGAGAAGCTCTAGTCTCCGTATGGCCCGTGGGCAATGTCTGAAGCTGGATTTGGGCAGACTCTTTGGCCTTGGCTCGCAAGAGAGATTGGGGCACCGGATATTAAAGTAAAATTAAGCCCCCAGTTGTTGTATCAAATGCCTCCTTCTCCAGGCTTGGCCAATAGAATGAACAGCATAAAATAGACACGGCACCCCCACCTGGACTCTATAACCCTATGGATCATCCTGATTCTGTGGCTCGGCGCTACATGAAACTGTGCGAGGCCTATCTCTCTCTCAACGAAGCCTTCGACAAATTGGATCAGTCCCACAGCCGCCTACAGCACTACATCAAACGACTCCTTGGCTATTTCAGTGCTGCCCAACAAGCTCTGGTTCAACTGCCGCTCTTGCAACAGCGGATTGAGCAGAGCGACCGCTGGATGAACTCCTTGCGAGAAGAACTGCAAGCCAAAGAGGCCCGGCTTGGCGAGCTAATCGCCAACTACGACCAAGTCTGCGGCGAGCTGGACTCTACCAAAGCAGAACTGTTGAGCGCTCAAGCGCTGATTGAGAAACTGGAAGCCGAAAATGCTCAGGTTTTGGAACGCTTGAGTCGGCTCACCAACATGGAAGAGGAAATGGCAAACTTGGCGGAACAGCTGGCCCAAGCGAACGAAGCTCGTCAGCAGATGGAGGCTCGAAATCGCGAGCTGGAGCGAGCTTTGGGAGACCGGGATCAGCACATTTACAGCCTGCAAGAGCGATTGGCACAATTGGAGCAAGAGATGGCCTTCCTGAAAGCTCAGCGGGATGAGGCCCAGCAAGCTGCACAACTGGCTGTATCTCGCGCTGAGCAGGCGGAAGCTAGGCTGAAGGTGCAAACCGAACAAGTTCAGACTTTGCAAAATAAGCTCCATCAAGCCGAGGAGCAGCTGGCCATGGTAACCCTGAACGAGCTGGAGCTCCTGCTCAGCCATAACTCGATGAACCTCTTGCGAGAAGCGGGGCAGGCTGCAGAAGTAGATGCCCAGGTGCTGGCAACCGTACCGACCTCTCTGGCCGAGGCGGAACACATTCTGCTGGAGATCGACCAGTTCATTCAGTTCATTTTGGCCTGCTCGGAGCCCATGAAGTCGCAGGCTGCGTGACATACTCCCGACGCTGTAGCTAGCTTCCCGCAGGGTTGCTACGCACACAGCGCGGGCTTCTCAGTGACCCCTGCTATCGCTTCAGACATTTCCTGAGCTTAAGGACTACGTCCCGCTGACGCGAAAAGGACGGGATGCCCCACCGCCCTGTAGAGTAGTGCGTAGTGACTAGTCACTAGTCACTAGCCTTTTTATTGCTTCATGGAGTGGGGTGACGGCTTCGGTTTTGCGTGGGTATGTTGACCCTGCGCATACAGCGCGGGGCTTCCCGGCGGTTTAGCTAAAATAGGCTAGAGAGCAGCTGCAAGACTCCGCAGGGTTGCAAAGCAACACCCCAATGGGGAGATGCCCATCTTCTCATCACCAGAACAAACTCTACCCTGCATCCTTTGAGCGGGCCAACCCAACTGAAGCTGACAACTTGAGCGCATGAAAGCCGTAGTCATGAGTGTGCCCGGCGGGCCAGAGGTTCTGCAGCTCCGAGAAGTACCTGAGCCCCAAATTCGCGGCGAGCGGGAGCTGCGCATCCGTCTGAGGGCAGCCGGCGTCAACCCCATCGACACCAAACTGCGGCAACGGGGCACCTTCTATCCAGAGGAGATGCCCGCCATTTTGGGGTGTGACGGTGCCGGCGTTGTGGAAGCCGTGGGATCCGGAGTTAGGCACTTTACAGTGGGAGACGAGGTGTACTTCTGCCACGGGGGTCTGGGCAGGCAGGCGGGGAATTACGCCGAGCTGATCGTGGTGGACGAGCGTTTTGTGGCTCCCAAGCCCAGAACTCTGAGCTTTGCGGAGGCTGCTGCTGCCCCGCTGGTGCTGATCACCGCCTGGGAAGCGCTTTACGACCGGGGGCGTCTCCAGGCCGGCCAAAGTGTGCTCATCCACGGGGGAGCGGGTGGAGTTGGCCATGTGGCCATTCAACTGGCCCGTCTACGGGGATCCAAAGTGGCCACCACCGTGAGCACCCCGGAAAAGGCAGAGTTTGTCCATTCCCTAGGCGCCGGCTTGCCCATCTTCTACCGGCAGACAGACTTTGTGCGCGCCGTTTTGGACTGGACAGGGGGAGAGGGGGTGGATCTTGCCCTAGATACCTTGGGCGGCAAGCTATTGGAGCAGACCTTCCCCGCAGTGCGCGTGTACGGAGATATCGTCACCCTGCTGGCCCCGGCCCCAGAGATCGACTGGCGGGTGGCTCGCGACCGCAACTTGCGGGTGGGATTTGAGCTGATGCTCACCCCGATGCTGAAAAGCCTGACCAACGCCCAACAAAATCAGGCGGAAATCCTCAGGCAATGTGCCCGCCTCATCGACCAAGGCCAACTGCGGATCCAGCTCAGCCACACCTTTCCTCTGGCCGAAGCGGCTGCCGCCCACCGGTTGCTGGAGCAGGGATCCGTTCTGGGCAAAATTGCCTTAACCATCCCCGAGTAGGCATGCTGGAGAAAGCCCGTTGAGGATCTGCCCATGGTTGCTCCTCTCACCCCCCACCTGCTGGAGAACGAGAGCTTCTACGAAAATGCCCTCTGCTGGCTGGGACGACCGCAAACGGCCTATCGGCTGTTGAGCGAAGCGGTTTTTCCTGCCATCTCCTCTTGGGTGCGGGGGGAGGTGGACAGCCGTTCTTTCAACCACTGGCAACTGGAAGATGTGCGCACCTTTCTGTATCCGGTGGTGGCTCTGGGGGATCAAGAAACCCTTGTTCTCTCCAGTGAAGCCCTGCTCCTCTGCGGCATCGGCAACTATTACAACCCCTGTGACTTGGCCATTGTGGTGTTTGTGCAGCAGCCCCAAGAGCTGTTCAGCCAACTGATGCAGCGCATTCGCCGGGCCGAAGCCACTATCAGCCGCGGGCCAGACGTGCGCATGCTCTCGGAACAGGTAAACCTGGCCAAGCGCGGACAAGACTACATCAACACCAAATATCTGGTCTGGCCCTACGCCCTTTCCAGCGCTGCTCAAGATACGCTAATTCAGCAGGGGATCAGCCTCATCCGTCTTTCCCCCCAAGAAGCCGCCTTGCCCTTTAAGGAATAGGTGGAGGACAATCTGCTCTGTCGGCGGAAGATAGGGATCCCCGTCCAAGCCCTTTTTCCATCTCTATCGTTTTTCATGGTCGATACCCACCTGCCCCCCTTGATCCAAGCGATGCTGGATCCCGCCTTCTACCCTCATCCGGTACAGGATCCCATTCGGCTTATTCAAACCCACATTTCCTATATTCTGCTGACAGGCGACTATGCCTATAAAGTGAAAAAGCCTTTGGACTTTGGCTTTTTGAACTTCACCACTCTGGAGAAGCGACGCCACTTTTGCCAAGAAGAGCTGCGCATGAACCAGCGCGGTGCTCCCGGCCTTTATCTGCAAGTGTTGCCCATTGTCCAGACCGATGGCCGATTTCAGTTCAACAGCAGCGGCGAGCCCATAGAATACGCTCTGCAAATGCGGCAATTTCCCCAAGAGCAACTGTTCAGCAACCTGTTTGAGCGGGGAGAGCTAACGCCGGCCTTGATGGAGGAGCTGGGGCGGGTGGTGGCGAGGTTTCACGCCCAAACCGAGACCAACGATTACATCCGCAGCTTTGGCCGGCCAGAACGGGTGCGAGAAGCCTTTGACGAGAATTACGCCCAAACCCAGCGCTACGTCGGCGGCCCACAAACGGCTCAGCAATATCGAGAAACCCAAGCCTACACCGATCGCTTTTTTGCTGAGCGGCAGGAGCTGTTTCAACAAAGAATAGAACAAAACCGCATTCGTGAATGCCACGGAGACCTGCACCTAGGCAACATCTGTTTTTGGGAAGGGAAGATCCTGCTTTTTGATTGCATCGAGTTCAACGAAGCCTTCCGCTTTGTGGATGTCATGTACGACGTATCCTATGGGGTGATGGATCTGGATGCCCGCCATCGCCCCGATCTGGGAAACGCCTATTTGAACACCTACCTGGAAGAAACCGGAGATTGGGAAGGGTTGAAGATCTTGCCTATTTACCTCAATCGGCAGGCCTACGTGCGGGCCAAGGTCACCTCTTTTTTGCTGGAGGATCCCACTGCAGCAGAGGAAGCCAAGGCCACAGCCTTTAGCACCGCCGCCCGCTATTACCGTCTTGCCTGGGAATACACCCTCCCCAAGCGGGGGCAGTTGTTCCTGATGTCGGGATTGTCGGGATCCGGCAAAAGCACGGTAGCCCGCCACTTGGCCCGTCAGCGGGGAGCCATTCACATTCGCTCCGATGCGGTGCGCAAGCATTTGGCCGGGATCCCTCTGCGGCAACGGGGGGGGCCGGAGGTTTATACCCCGGAGATGACCGATAAAACCTACCGCCGCTTGGTGCAGTTGGGAGTAGAGCTGGCCCAGGAAGGCTACACCGTGATTCTGGACGCCAAGTTTGACCGGCAAGCCCTGCGGGGGATGGCCATTGATCAGGCCCAACGCCAAGGGATCCCACTGCGCATCCTCCACTGCTACGCCCCTGAACCTGTTTTGCGGGAGCGCCTGCAACGCCGCAGCCCAGCTCCTCAACCCCTCTTGGCCCCAGCCGGCTGCAGCGATGGAGATCAGCAGCACTCTGCCGACATTGCTGATGCCACCGCCGAGATGCTCTCCCAACAGCAGGCGCACTGGCAGGATTTTTCCGAGTCGGAACGGCCTTTTTTAAAGGTTTTGGATACCAGCCAAGATTGGCAATCTCAACTTCAGCAGGTCTAGATCTCGACTCAAACTGCACAAAGTCGAGAGAATTAACATCAGCAAGATGGATTTTGCCGTTTCTGGGTTAGAGAATGGCAGCAGCTTTTTTGGGCAGGGATCCCTTTCCAAAGTAGCGGTAAAAATTGGGTCTAAAGCCCTGCCCTATCGCTACGCAGTTCGCCCTGGCGGGCTGTAGGCTGGGGAGCAGGGGGGCTTTCCAGGCCTACCCTTTTCCCATCCCACTCAACCAGAACCAACCCCGTGCAGGAGGATCCAACAGTGAGCGATGTAACTCCAGATGACCTTCGCCTGATGCTCCTGTTCGAGGGCTTTCCTCCTGAGAGGCTAGAGCCGCTGGCCGGGCAAATGTCGTTGCGCTCCCACCCAGTCAATCAGGCCATCTTGTTACAAAATGACTGGGGTAACGCCGTTTATTTCATCCTGGAAGGGTGGGTCAAGATTCGCACCCATGATCTCGAAGGCCGGGAGATCACCCTCACCATTCTTGGTCCAGGGGAAATCTTCGGGGAAATGGCTGCTTTGGACGAAGCGCCTCGTTCTACCGACGTTGTAGCCCTAACAGCCACCAAAGTCAGTTGTCTGTCGGCCCAACACTTCCTGGCTTTTTTGGCTTCTGATCCTCAGGCCGGCATCCGCCTTGCTCAGCTCATGTCGCGCCGCTTACGGCAGATCAACCGTCGTCTGCAGTTGCGCGAGGCCAGCAGTACGGCCCGTGTTGCCGATATCCTGCTGTTCTTGGCCGAATCTCGTGGCCGGGTTAGCCGGAGTGGTGTAGAGATCCCCAACTTGCCCCATCGGGAGCTGAGCAGCCTCAGTGGCCTAGCCCGGGAAACGGTCACTCGCGTCCTGTCCAAGCTGGAGCAAGAGGAGCTGATCCGCCGGGATCGCAACCGAGATGTTCTCTGCATCCCCCAGATGGAGGCTTTGGAGAAATTGATTGGCTAAATTGGGGGCGCCACCAGTTGTCAAAACCCCCCTCGACATCGTAAGATAGTGGGTCCAGAGCCGGGATAGCTCAGTTGGTAGAGCAGAGGACTGAAAATCCTCGTGTCACCAGTTCAAGTCTGGTTCCTGGCATCTGGTATGAGTATGCTGAGGCGGGCTTGGGTCAACGACCTAAGCCTTTTTGCTATGTCGGTCTGGGGAGTTCTGCTCTTCTCTCTTCACGTGTATGCACATATAGCCACACAGCTCCGGGACTGAAGAAAATTGTTGTAGGAATCCTCACCTCAAGCATAGGCAAGTTATAATCCCGGCAGCCTCTGTGGAGATTGCTCTCTTATGTCTGTAAAGCTCCTGCCTCAGTGTGAGAACTTGAAAGAGCAGGTTGAAGCTATCCTGCAACTCTGGCATCAGGATTCCACTTTTTCAGGCAAGCAAGATACCACTCGGATTCAAGCTTCCCTCAGCAAAGCTATTTCTCCAACCTTCGAGATTGTCTTTGCCGGTGCTTTCAGTGCTGGCAAGTCTATGCTAATCAATGCCCTCTTAGAAAGAGAGCTTCTCTACAGCGCCGAAGGGCACGCCACAGGGACAGAGTGCTACATCGCCTACGCAGAGCCAAATGCGGAGAGGGTAGTGCTCACTTTTCTTAGCGAGCAGGAAGTGCAAGAACAGATGACCGCCTTCTGCGCTTTCCTAAACTTGGCTCCGTCACTCAGCAGGCTGGAAGACACTGCACTGAATCCCCTGAAGGAGCGTGCTGAGGCTATTATTCAGCAGGAGGGAGGCAAAAGCAAGTCAGAGCGGGCGAAGCAGGCGGATGCCCTCCGCTTGTTGATTACAGGTTTCCAGCAGAACCGGGACAAAATTCACCCTACCGAGAACAAAGTCTTCTCGATGGAGCAGCTCAACTTCGGCAACCTAAGGGAAGCTGCGGGTTTTGCCCGGCGCGGTGCCAATAGCGCAGTTTTGCGAAAGGTGGAATACTATTGCCACCACCCCTTGCTGGAAGATGGAAACGTTATTGTCGATACTCCTGGGATCGATGCTCCAGTCAAAGCGGATGCAGAGCGTACTTATCGAAAAATTGCCGATCCGGATACGTCCGCAGTTGTTTGCGTTCTCAAGTGTGCTGCAACGGGTGAGCTGACCAAGGAAGAGACAGAACTTATTGAACACATTCAAGGTAATGACAGCATCAGGGATCGCGTCTTCTATGTGTTTAACCGGATTGATGAGACTTGGTACAACGCACAACTAAAGCATAGACTAGAAAACATTATCGACCAGCAGTTTCGTCAACTCCGCGTATTTAAGACAAGCGGCCTTCTCGGCTTCTATGGTTCCCAGATCAAGGCAACTACCCCCGAGGATCGATTTGGACTGGATACAATCTTTTCAGAAAGCATCAAAGAATTGGGTGGTGAGGAAGAAACGCCCCAGTTTGTCAGCGAGTTTAATAAGTACTGCACGTCAGGTAGGTTGGTTGGATCCCCGTTCCGCCCTTCTGTACATGGGTACGACACACCCATAAATAACTACGTTCGGATTCTGAGGGAGTGGGGAAAACCTTTGATTGAGTATATGATTAAAGATAGCGGTATTGAAGACTTTCGGGCTGGGATCACTCGTTACTTAACGGAAGAAAAGCGGCCACAGCTATTTTCCGCGCTGGCCGATGATTTGCAACCTCTCTGCATCGAGATGAGGAAGTCCTATCTAGATCTCTACCGAGACATTGATAGCCAGCCCAAAGAGATTGACAGCATGATTTCCTATGAGCTGACGCTGATCAATCAGCAGCTAGCCAGTATTGGCCGAGAGTTTGACGAGCATATCCAGACAGTAGTCAATAAAGTTATTAACGGAGAAAACAAAGAATTTGAGAACGATTTCCATAAATTGAAGACTAGGATGGTACGGAGGCTAGATGAGCTTTTGGATACTTTTTCGTTGGACAATGTTTACAGTCAAGCCGTTCGCATTCGTCCCCGCAACTCCACAGCTCCATTTTTAGCTGTATTGGTCGAAGCCTTTTATTATTTGTCCAACCATCTAGAGGACATCCTGGTAGAATCAGCCAGCACGCTTGTAGAGAACTTCTTTCGTCGCCTTGTTGATGAAGTTCGCAGCTCGAGCTACTACAGGCAGTTGTTTCGCCTACTGGGATCCGATGGGGACTTGGAGAAAAAGCTTCATTTGGTTAAGGAGGTAACTTTGAGTTCTCTTGTCAATGGTGCCCGAAAAGAGTGCGACCGCTACCTCAGAGAAAGTCCCCGCTTCTACGACGAAGGAACATTCTCGATCTACCAGTTTCGAGAAGTCCTAAAGCAAACCAGCCAATCTTATGACATCTCTGCTATTCGCGACGCAGAGCCTGGAATCCGACAATTACTCAAGCTTGACTTTGAGCCGAAAATTAGCCAGACAGTGCGTTCTAGCTTCCGACAAGAGACCAACAATACTCTAAAAACTCAGCTATTGCCGGTTGCCAAGCAAGTAGCCGATGAGATTTTGCAAAAGTACCCAGAAGCAAAGCAGTTCATGGAAGCAACTCTCAGAAAAGAGGCTGAAGAGAAAATTGCGCTTAACCAACAGCGGCTGAAAGAACTGGAGGCAAGCATAGACAAGTACAACCAAGCTGTTTCTAGGATCAACCTCTGCCTGCAAGCTTTGGGCCTCAATCGTGAGATGCTGCCCTTGATTACTCGTCCTGAACCTTCCTCTGTTGGTGAGTCAGTTCAAATTTTGGCAAGTCTTCCTGAACAGCAAGTAGGTGACAGCAATGCAAGCGAAGCAGTCGCTCTTGGTCGTTCTACACCCATAGACGAGAGTTTTCCAGAGTTGGATAGCATTCTCGATGATTTGAGATAGAGCGGCTTGTCTTTGTTTTTGGCCTTTCACTTGATCTTGATTGATCTTGATCCAGATAAAGTCATGGGATCCAAATCGATACCTCTACAGCAGCACCCAGAAGGGATCCTCTCTGTAAGGGAGAAAACTTTCAAGGTTGCCAACTTGGTCAAAGCAGCCCAAGAGGACTTGACCAAGAAAGAAGAGCTGCATCGCTTGTTCATTGCGGCCTTGAGATCCTCAGGGATCCTGCCGCCGGAAGACTTGCTCAACATTGCCAGTAGCCTTCTTGCTCCCAAGCCAGAAGAAAAATTGTTGCAAGAAGCGAAGTGGTTTGGGCAGGGACTTGCTTGTCAGCTCTTGGTGCCAGGCAAGAAGGATTGGGAAAAAGGCAGAGTCAGATTGCGGATCATTGTAGAGTTTGAGCCAGAGGATACAGGCTCAGAGAGCAGCAGTGGATCCCCTCTGGATGACCTTCGCGAAAGTGAGAGCTAGCCTAAGCCAGAGAGACATAGAGGGGGTTGGGCAAGTGTCAAGTAATGATCAATCTCAGGAGTGCTTTGTTGAGCTAGATATTTTCCAAAATACTGTCATTGATATAGGAGGACGCCTAATCTACTCGCAAGAGTTTGCTCAGGTGTACTCAGAGATTGTTTATGAGAGTATCAGATCCTACTTATCCAGCAAACTTAGCGAAAAGGGAGTCTCGATTCTATGGAGCAACTTGAACGGAATAACTAACGTGAAAGGAATTCCTGCTAAACTCTTACGTCCTGGCTCACCGTGGATTGCTGGTAGAGTTAGGATGAGACTAGTGGTTGAGTTTGAGCCAGAAGAAACGGGATCAGGGAGCAGTAGATCGCCTTTGGATGACATTCGGGGAGATGTCAGTCAGTAAAGTCTGTTAGCAATAGGAGACAATGCCGTGGTCGATCCGATAGTTTTTAGGTCAGATGATAGGGAAACTGTCGTTGGAATTGGTGATCAAGTCTACCTTCCAAGTAGATTGCATAGTGCAATTATTAATTACCTTCTTTCAGATACTTTACGGACAAACGGTTACCTTAAATCAAGAAAGGTTTATGCGGACATTAAAATGCTCGTGGATGGAATAGAATCTAGAGTCTTACAGCCCAGAAAGTCGTGGATCTCTGGCAAGATATCAGTCAAAGTTTATCTCGAGTTTGTTCCTGATGACCCATATAGAGATTCTGGAGATAGCGCTCCCAGAAAACTAGAGGATTCTATACTGGATGATTTACGGGCTGTTCAAGTTGTCTCTATGTCTTGAGGTCGATAAGATGACAAAAACATCCATTAATCTTAGCCAACTGCGAGACGGAGTTATCACTTTTATCAACGAGAAGAATAAGCAGGAAGTCTACATGATTTCCAAGCTTTGCGATTCTATCAATTCTTATTTCCTGAGGTTTGACCAAATGGGAAGAGGACTAGACAGTTACTTGAGTTCGTGTGAGATACAGATACAAACAGGTATTCCCTATGAAGATCAGGTTCATTTTTTCCATAAAGGAGTTCCATGCTCGATTCTTTCTCCTAAAACTAACGGTTGGCAGACCGGTAGAGTAAAAGTAAGAGTAGAAGTTACGATTGACTTTTATCCTGACAATCCTGAATTTCTGATAAAAGAACCCGACCAAGAGATATTAGAACCTCTAGATGAAAAGTCTCCACTGGACGATCTTCGCAGTATGGATGAATAACGATGAAAGAAAGAAAATCCGGCGAAAGGATTCTAATTCCAGCAGCCGTGCGGGAGTATGTTTTCCAAAGAGACGGCTTCCGTTGTCGCGGTTGCGGAAAGTCGCCCCCAGAGGTTCAGCTTCAGATCGATCACATCATCCCCATTGCCCAAGGGGGCAGCAACGACATCAGCAATCTGCAAACGTTGTGCAAAACCTGTAACCGACGCAAAAAGGATCGACGGGATCCCCGCTTTCGCCGCCACTTTGACTGGTGAGTTGCGGTGTTTCGCCTACGCTTCTCCCTCTAGAAAAGAGAGGAGAGAGGTCTGCAAAAACAACCTCAGACAATAGGCGGAAAGCTCAAAAACGGCATTCGAGTCAGGACTCCCGGCACCGAGCCGACTTCTACTTGTAGACCTTCGGCGGGCTCAAACTTGGTGCGCACGTATCCCAATCCCAGGTACCCTTGCGAAGTCAAGCCCGCGCTGGTCAGTAAACCAATCTTTTCCCCCTGCCGCAAAATCTCTGTGCCGGGCTGAGCCTCTCCTTGAAGGCGGATCCCCCACAAAGTTTGCCGAATGCGCTGGTAGGTTACCTGCTTGGCCAAGACTTCCTGGCCAACGTAGCAACCTTTGCCAAGGGAAATAGCCTGCCACAGGCCGGCTTCCAGAGGGTTGTAGTCTGAGGTCAGCTCTTGGTCGGCGGCAGGTCGACCCGCTTCTAGGCGGAGGACTTCCCACAGCTCAGGTGGGGCCAGCTTGGCTCCGGCTTGGAGCAAGCATTCTTCAAGAGCTGCTTTCTGGTCAATGGCGCCCCAGAGGGTAAACCCCGGCTGGGCAAGACCCGTGCCACAAGTCAGATGGACAGGGATCCCCTGGATCTCCACGGCGCAGTGCTCATTGAGCCTGGTCGGAATCTCTTCTGAGCTCACCACTTGCTCCAGGAGAGCCTGACTCTGGGGGCCGAGCAATCCAAAACCAAAGGTCTGATCTGTCTCATCTTTCAACTGTGCTCCCCGCACCAAAGGCAGCATGCGCCCCAAACTCTGCATCAGCAGGCTGCGCCGCTGGGGTGAAGTCCAGATCCAGCAGTCTTCTTCTCCCACGTACACCGTTGCCAAATCCAGGATGCCGGCGGTGGGGGTCACGAAAACCGTGTCGGCCCCCTGCCCTGGCTGGAGGGCCTTCAGATTTTGGGTGCTTCGGTTGTGCAGATAGTCCAAGCCTGGGGATCCCTTCATGCGCAAACGGCCCCACCCGGAGCGATCCAGAAGCAGGGATCCCCTGGAAACAGCAGCTAGAAGAGACATCGCTCACCCCAGAGATGGGCTTTGGTTTTCTTCTCTACCCTAGAATAGGCTAGTTCACCCTACCGTCTGTGGCAGACCCCCGGCGTACTGAACTGTGATTGAGGTTGAAGTCCACCAACAGTTGCGGCAGCTTTTGCGGCAGTCTCCCGAAGCCCTGTGGCCCCACCAGTTGACGATGGCTCGCATGGTGGCGCGAGGGTTGCGGTTGGGTCGCAGCACCTTGATCCAGGTGCCTGCTGGGGGTCAGCACCGCCTCAGTTATCTGCTGCCGGCCCTGATGTGGCCCAACCCCACCTTGCTCTGTGCCACAGCTCCTGTGCAGGCGCAAATTTTGGGGGAAGAGATCCCCTGGCTACAGCACACCCTGCAGTTGCATAAGCCCGTCCTGCAAAAAGACCGTTGGCCGGATCCCGATTTCCAGGGGTTGCTGTTGGTGGATCCCCTGGATTGGCTGCAAGCTCGCTTGAGAAAGGGATCCTCGGAAGTGCCAACGGGGATCCCTTTGATCCTGGATGGAGCCGAAGACCTGGAAGATTGGGCCTACCAGGCGCTAACGGTGACCCTGGAAGCCAGCCATTGGCAACAGCTCCGGCAAATCTTCCCTGCCGAGGCGGAGCAGCTCTCCCAGGTTCAGGTCAATTTGTCCCTTCAGCTTTTGCGGCGGCCTCTTTCCCGCTGTCTGCTTCATGCGGATGAACAGGTTCACCTGGATGCTGTGCTGTCTTTGGTGACAGGCTACCCCGGCTGGCTGCCGGATCCCTGGGATCAAATCCGCCGGCAGCTCAGCTCTGAGGGGGATCCCGTCTCCAAATGGATTTGGTGGGCCGAAACCGACCGAGAAACCGGTCGCCTCACCCTTCACCACAGCCCGGCGGCTCTGCAGGATTGGTTGGCCCCCATTTGGGCCACACAGCCGGTGGTGATTATTGGGGAAGCGCTGGATCTGGATCGCCAGGCGGAAACCTATCGGCGACGGTTGGGCTTGCCGGATCTGACGCCGCTGCGGTTTGCCTCAGGCGAGGGTTGGCCACGTTCTGGCGGGGCGGAGCTTTCCCTTTACTTGCCGCGCCTCCCCCTGCCCAACAGCCCTCTATTTCAGGATCACCTGCTGCAAGAGCTGAAAAAGCTGATCCCTCAAGCGCAGGGCTTTGTGGTGGTGTTGGTGTCGGATCAGCCTCTGCAGGCACAGGTGGGGGCGGCTTTGGCTGCCGAATTCGGCTCACGGGTGCGGGTAAACAGCCCGTTCCCCGGCGAAAAGGGCATTTTGGTCTGCGACTGGCCCTACTGGCTGCACCACAAGGCCGGCTTGCCTCGCCCGGAACTGATGGTGATCACCACTTTGCCCTTCCCTTCTGTGGAAGACCCAAGGGTGGCCGGACGGGTGCAATATCTGCAACGCACCCAGCAGGACTGGTTTCGTCAGTACCTTTTGCCGGTGGCTGCTGCCCAGTTGCAACGGGCCGTCGCGCCTCTGCGGCAAGGCTCTGATTCGGGAGAAGACCCCAGCTCCCCCACTCGATGGGTGGCTATTTTGGATAGCCGCATTATCGTCCGCAGCTACGGCGTCTCTCTTCTCAATGCCTTGGGGCCAACTTTGCGGGTCGAGCAGCGCAGCCAATTGTTCGTTTAGGGATCCCTGGGCCTCTTGCGCCAGTTGGTTGATGGTGATGGATTGGTTTTGCCTGAGCGACTGAGAGAAGGCTTGCTCAGCATAGAGGGGAGATTTGTATCCTAGAGAGCCAAAGTCAACTGGGATCCAAGCTATTCTGAGGGTGAATCACTCCTACTCACCTTCTTCTCATGATCAGTCCTGCTCTCAGCTCCGATACAGCACTGCGCACGCAAGCAGTTTGGAAGCCATTGCGGCAGGCCATTGTGGAAAGCTCGGGTTTTCGGGGATGGCTCCAGGGCCGGGAGTTGCCCACTCAGGAAGCAGAGCTGGATCAACTGGTGCATAGCTACCTCGAGCAAACCTTGTCTCACCTGGCCTATTAGGATCCCCAGAGTCCCAGCCAGAGGGGCAAGGTCAGCAAGGCGGCCAAGTACCCCACGGCCAAGGCAGTTACGGTAATTTCCCGATCCAAGTCGTATTCTTCCGTGAGCACCAGGGTGGCGATGGCGGGGGGCATACCGCTCTGCAGGACCAGCACCAGCTTGGCCAGAGGCGGGTAGGGGGTGAAGGCAAGGCCGATTCCCACCAAGAGCGGCACAATCACAATTTTGATCAAGAGGGCCACTCCGGCGGCAAGAAAGGATCCCCAGCGCTTCACCTGGGCCAATCGCATCCCCAGGATCATCAAGCTGAGCGGGATCATGCTCCAAGCAAAAGCCGCCAACCCTTGAGAGAGCCAACCCGGCAGAGGTTCGCGCGTCAGCAGCAGGCCCATCGCAAACGACCAGAGGGCAGGGGTGCGCAGAATGTGGAGGCCCACCTGCCAAGGTTGGGCATGGGAACTGCCGTGGCGGCTGGCCACCCACACGCCAAACCCGTAGGCCATGAAGAGAGTGCCCAGCAGATCGTAGAACAGGGCCCAGCCAAAGTAAGCCCTTCCGGCCACAGCCAAGCAGATGGGGTAGCCCAAATACCCGGTGTTCCCCAGGGTGGCGGTCAGGTGAAAGCTGCCCTGCTGTGCGCTGCTCCAACAGTTGGGGACATCCCCCACACCACGGTGCTGCCACCACAGCCAGGCGCTGGTCAAGGCAAACCCCAGCCCCACCGACAGCCAACAGATCAGAGGGGCGACCCAGATTTGGCCCGACAGATCCACCCCCTGCATAAACCCGACAATGCTGAGGGGCACTCCCACCCAAAACATGAATCGCCCCAAGGCGTGGGGATCCAGCCAACGCTTCCAGCCGCCGGGCAGCCCCTTCTGGAGAGCAAACCCCAGCAGCGTCCAGCCCAGCAAGGGAGGATAAACCTGAAAAAGGGTGTTGAGCACGCTCAAAGGGAAGAGGGAAGGGATCCCTAGGCAGGGATCCGCCGAGGTTCTTCACGCAGGGCGAAGATGCGTTGAATCACCTCTTCAACAACGCGGTCTGGGGTAGAGGCACCGGAGGTAATGCCGATTTGCACCGGCCCATCGGGTAGCCACCCTTCGGTAACTGTCGGGTCTTGGTGAAGGGGCTTGTGGCGGATGCGGTTGTTGGGTTGGATGCAGTCAGGACCATCGATATGGAAGGAGGGCAGGCCTTTGGCCAGGGCAATTTCCTGCAAGTGGGTGGTATTCGAGGAATTAAACCCCCCGATCACCACCACGACATCCAAAGGCTGCTCGAGCAGCTCGAACATGGCGTCCTGCCGCTCTTGGGTGGCATTGCAGATGGTGTTGAAGCTCATGAAGTGGTTGTCTAACTCCTGGGGGCCATATTTGCGCAGCATGGTGGTCTCAAACAGCTTGGCAATGGCGCGGGTCTCCCCTTCCAGCATCGTGGTTTGGTTGGCGATGCCGATCCGCTCTAGATCGCGATCCGGATCAAAACCGGGGGAAGTGGCCTTGCCAAAGCGCCGCCGAAATTCTGCCGCATCTCCGCCTTGCAAAATGTAGCGAGCGACCCATTCTGCTTCTTCCAGGTTCAGCACCACCAGATATTTTTCGGCAAAGGAGCTGGTGGCTACGGTTTCCTCGTGGTTGTACTTGCCGTGGATCACAGAGGTGAATTGAGCCGCGCGGTGCTTGTCCACTTGGTTCCACACGCGGGAAACCCAGGGGCAGGTGGTATCGACGATCTCATTGCCCTGCGACCGGAAAAACGCCATTTCCGAGGCACTCGCCCCAAAAGCAGGCCAGATCACCACATCTTGAGGCCGGATCTGAGAAAAGTCCTTCTTGCCGTCCGGGCCTTTCTCCACAAAGCGGATCCCCATCTCCTTCAGGTGCTGGTTTACCAAAGGGTTGTGGATGATCTCGTTGGTGATCCACAGTTGCCGATCCGGAAAGCGTCGCCGCGCTTCATAGGCATATTCCACCGCCCGTTCCACGCCCCAGCAAAAGCCAAAGGCCCTGGCCAGGTGAATGGTAATGTCGCCCCGCTGATAGCGGTAGGACTGGGCACGGATTTGCTCCACAAGGGGGCTTTTGTAGGTGGTTTGCAGCTCCAGTTGAGCCTGATCCTTGTGTTCTTCAAATCCCTTGGCAAAGTAGGTGCTGGATCCGCGCAGGGCTTTGCGCAGGGCCCGTGGGTCTTGGGGAGAGGGATCCGGGGAAGTGGGTTGGGAATGAGGCATGGTTACGGTTGGAGATACGCACTGATCAAGCAGACGGCGAAGGGATCCTTTCTCAGCTTACGCCCAGTCTCAGTCGGCGAGCTATTTCGGCACGCTTTCCTCAGGGCCACCGACAAAATCGTCCAGCAAGTCAACGGCGGGAGCGAAGCTGTTGAGCCAAAGCCAGAAAGCAGAGGGATCCCTTTGGCAATTGTGCGTTATTGGGGCGGTTGATCCTGCATTTCCAGTTGGCGCACCCGTTCCTGTAATTGGCGGGCGGTGGCAGAAAAGCTGCGCCCAGGCCAGAGGAGAGAGCCCAGCCCCACCGTCAACAGGCCCAAGCCGACGGCCGCGGCAATGAGAAATCCCAAAGGCAGCTCCACCGAGCGCCACATTAAGAAATGTACGGTCAGGGTGGTGGGGTTTTGCCCGGCCAGGACTGCCACTCCCAAAGCCAGCAGCAGTGTCAAGACCAAGTTGAACAGCAGCAACATCAGGGATCCCGTCGCAACAGTTCCATTCTGCCTTGTCTGCTGGGGGGGTGGCTCAAGCCCGCACACTCCCGTCGGGTAGGGTGGCTCCGCTGAGGTCAGCGCCGGTCAGCACTGCTCCGCCGATTTTTGCCCCGCTCAGATCGGCTCCCTGCAGTTGGGCGCGGGTTAGCTTGGCTTCCCAAAGGTAGGCACCGTGCAAGTTGGCTTCCCGCAAGTCGGCAAAGCTGAGATCCGCGCCGATCAAGTTGGCTTCCCAAAGATTGGCCCCGCGGAGGTTGGCCCCCATCAAGTTGGCCGAGCTGAGATCGGCGCCGCGCAAATCGGCTTCCTGCAGGTTAATGCCACTCAGCTTGCCAAAGGAGAGGTTGGCCCCTCTCAGATTCACCCCTTGCAAGTTGGAGCGCACCAAGTCCACCCCCACCAGGTTGGATTCTTGAAAGTTGCGCTCGCCAGAGGCATATTCTGTCAGCAGCTCGTCAGCAGTTGTCACTCGGGGCATGGCCGGATACTGCCATCCGTGCGTTAAGCTTAACAATTTCTGGCTGCTCAACGGGGTACTGATGACCGCTCCGAAAGACCTACGAAACGCTAACAAACACTTCCAGAGTGTTCAGTGCCTGTCGCGTCTCTGCTTTCTTCCTGCTTCCACGACTCGTGACTGGTAGTAAGCTTCAGGCTTACCACCCCGCTAGAGGAATCTCCACAGGCGTCTCTTTCCCCAGAGCTTGGGGTAGTTGAGCGCTTTAAGTAGCACTCAAAATACCACCGCACCAGGTTCAGCGCTGCATTGCGGTCGCGGTCTATCCCCAGACCACAACACGGGCAGCGAAATACCCGCTCGCTGAGTGGCATCTTCTGTTTGTGGCCACACCGTGAACACAGTTGGCTGGACGGATAAAACTTATCCGCCACCACCACCTGACAGCCGTAGAGCCGGGCCTTGTACTCTAGCTGTCGCCGTTCGCGATAGCGGGACGGAGTCCTTATGTCTGCCACCCGCTTGTGAGCTTTGCCGGTTGTGTTGATCTTTCATTTGAGCCAAAAGAGAGCACTGACGAGATAGAGAAAACTCAAGAAGTTCCTGGCCAATTTGTCAAAACGAGAAAATA
>NZ_JBSSCZ010000020.1:0-69637 GCF_054060215.1 Thermostichus sp. OS-CIW-30
GGATCAATCCGGTGCTTGTAGGTTACACCAGCATAAGTAGGTTTTGCTACAGATTTCGCTCAGGGGTATGGTGGGGATCCCTGTATCCCGGTGCTTACCCTGCGGGTAGAGTGCAGGACTGATTGCCCCTGCACCTCCGTTAGTTAGCAGATGCGGGATCCTCACCAGTGCGCCGTTGGCCACAGTCTACGGCCCGCTTTGCGAATAGCCGTTTGGGCCATCCCAATCCCAAAGGATCCCATCTCTGCACCCCAAAGTTGCCAAAGTTGAATGAAGCTTATGATTCAAGCCGAGCCAAAAAGATTCGGCACAATGGGGAGAGCCATTTCACCAAGCTGTTGAGGACATCGCTATGGCCTACAAACTCTGGATCGACGGCCAATGGGTCGATAGCCAAGGGGGGGGCCTGATGACCATCGAGAACCCGGCCACCGGCGAGAAACTGGCAGAGGTGGTGGATGCCAGCCCTGCCGATGTGGATCGGGCGGTGCAGGCCGCCCAAACAGCCTTCTACGATGGCCGTTGGTCGAAACTCACCCCCGGCGAGCGCTCCCTGGCCCTCTGGAAATTGGCGGATCTAATCGAAGCTCGCGCCGCCGAATTGGCTCGCTTGGAATCGGAAAACACTGGCAAGCCCTACGAGTTCCTCAGCTTGGGGGGAGATCTGCCATTTGCGGTGGATAATCTGCGTTTCTTCGCCGCTGCCGCCCGCGACATCCATGGCTTTAGCGCCGGGGAATATGCCAAGGGCTACACCTCCCTCTTTCGCAAAGAGCCGGTGGGGGTGTGCGCTCAAATTACCCCCTGGAACTATCCGCTGATGATGGCCGTCTGGAAGATCGGCCCCGCCCTGGCCGCCGGCTGTACGGTGGTGCTCAAGCCCGCTCCTGCCACCCCCCTGACCACCCTGATGCTGGGAGAACTGATCGCCGAGGCTGGGATCCCGCCCGGGGTAGTCAATATCGTTACCGGAGGCAATGCCACCGGCCAAGCCCTGGTGGAGCACCCCCAGGTGCGCATGGTCAGCCTTACCGGCTCTACCGCCACCGGCAAGCAGGTGATGCGGACAGCGGCAGATACCCTGAAGCGGGTGCATTTGGAACTGGGGGGCAAAGCGCCGTTTATCGTCTTCGAGGATGCGGACGTAGAGACCGTTGCTGCCAAGGCCACATTTGCTGCCACCGTCAATACCGGCCAAGACTGTACGGCAGCCACCCGCGTCTATGTGCACGAGAGCAAGCTGGCGCAGGCGCAAGAGGCCATTGTAGAAGCCATGCGCAAAGTAACGGTGGGATCCCCTTTCGAGGCGGGAGTGGAGATGGGGCCTTTGGTCTCAGCAGCCCAGCGGGAGCGGGTGATGGGATTTGTGGAGCGGGCCAAAGCAGAGGGAGCCAAGGTGCTGACCGGCGGTCGGATCCCTTCCCAGCTTGCCCAGGGCTACTACTATGAACCCACGGTGATTGCCAATGTCGATCAAAAAGCGGAGATCGTACAGAGTGAGGTTTTTGGGCCGGTTCTCACGCTCGGCTCGTTTCGCGAAGAAGCGGAAGCGCTACGCTTGGGCAATGACGTCCTATACGGGCTGGCGGCTTCTGTGTGGACTCAAGACATCGGACGAGCGATGAGGTTGGCCGCCGATCTGGAGTTCGGCACCGTCTGGATCAACGACCATATTCCCATTGCCTCTGAGGCCCCCCATGGCGGCTTTAAGCAATCGGGATTTGGCAAAGATCTCTCGGCAGAAGCGGTGCGCGACTACCAAATCACCAAACACGTGATGATTGCAACCCGCTGAAGTGATGCCCATTTTGAACAGAAGATGACCACCAAACAGCGGCGGCTCACCAGGGGTATTCCCAGTCGCCGTAGGCCATTGGTGGCCTTGATTCCGACCTACCCCTTCCCCTTGGGAGAGGGCTTGGGGAACTGTCTGGAGCCGGTTTGGAACCTCCCCAGAAAATCTCAGTTGCAAAGGCGGTGCGGAGCACTCAAGCGATAGACTGGGGTGTACAGCTCCCGCTCCGCTGCGAATCTGCTCGATTGAACCGTTGCTCGCCAAGCCTACCCGCCAACCATGGGATCCGCAACTCTATCCGCTCCTTGTACCTTTCCCCTCACCGCTGTAGTGGGGCAACAGGCGGCCAAGCTGGCTCTGCTGCTGGCAGCAGTGGATCCCAGCCTAAGGGGTGTGGTGCTGGTGGGGCCTCGCGGCACCGCCAAGTCGGTTTTGGCCAGAGGGATCCACGCCTTGCTACCGCCCATCGAGGTGATTGCGGGATCCTATTGCAACGACGATCCAGCGCAGCCGGATACCTGGTCCGACTGGGCCAAGGCTCGCTACCCAGCCGGAGAGGTGCCGCCCACCCAAGTGATATCGCCCCCCTTTGTCCAGGTTCCCCTGGGCGTCACCGAAGATCGGCTGCTGGGATCCGTCGATGTGGAGGCCTCCATCAGGCAGGGGGAAACGGTCTTCCAGCCAGGGCTCTTGGCTGCTGCCCACCGGGGCGTGCTCTATATGGATGACATCAACCTCTTGGACGACGCCATCGTCAACTTGTTGCTGACGGTGGTGGGGGATGGGGTCAACCGCCTGGAACGAGAGGGGCTGAGTCTGCAACACCCCTGCCGGCCTCTCTTGGTGGCCACCTACAACCCCGAAGAGGGATCCCTGCGCCCCCACCTGCTGGATCGCCTGGCACTGGTGGTGCCGGTGGGGCAGGAGCTGAGCCTAGAAGAGCGAGGGGAAATTGTCCAACGGGCAACGCAATTTGTCGATGCTCCCGAGCCCTTCCTGGCCGAGCACCAGGCGGAACTGGAGGAAATCCGCACCCGCATCCTCCTGGCGCGGGAGTGGCTGCCCCAGGTCAAGCCGCAGCGGGAACAGCTCCTCTACCTGGTGCAGGAGGCCATCCGCGGCAACGTCCAAGGGCACCGGGGAGAACAATTTGCCCTGCGAGCCGCCTGTGCCCTGGCAGCTCTGGAAGGACGGGATCGCCTGTTGGCCGAGGATCTGCAGCAGGCTGTGCAACTGGTGCTGCTGCCCCGCGCCCAATACGACCCCGACCAGCCCCCCCCTCCCCCCCCGCCACCATCCCAACAGTCGGATCCCCCGCCGCCGGATCCCGACAAGGATGGGGAAGATAGAGAGGAAACGGATCCCCAGCCGGAAAACCTGAGTCTGCCGGAAGAGTTTTTCTTCGAGCCGGAGCGCATTGCCCTCGACCCGCGCCTGCTGGCCTTCGCCCAGTCCCTCAACCAGCAGGGAAAAACGGGATCCCGCAGCCTGGTGTTCAGCGCCGACCGAGGCCGCTACGTCAAGCCCATCCTGCCCCAGGGATCCAACCCCCGCGTTGCCGTCGATGCCACCTTGCGAGCTGCTGCCCCCTATCAGAAAAGCCGCCGCCAGCGGCAACCGGGACGTAGCGTGATTGTGGAGCCGAGCGATATCCGCGCCAAAAAGCTGGTTCGCAAGGCCGGAGCCCTGGTGATCTTTGTGGTGGACGCCTCCGGCTCCATGGCCCTCAACCGCATGCAAGCGGCCAAAGGTGCCGCCCTGCGCCTGCTCACCGAGGCTTACCAAAACCGTGACAAGGTGGCCCTCATCGCCTTTCGTGGGGAAACTGCCGAAGTGTTGCTCCCCCCCACCCGCTCCATTGAGCTGGCCCGCCGCCGTTTGGAATCTCTGCCCTGCGGCGGGGGATCCCCTCTTGCCCATGCCCTCACCCAAGCCGTGCGGATGGGAGTCAATGCCCGTGCTGCCGGCGACGTGGGCCAGGTGATGCTGGTGGCTCTCACCGATGGCCGGGCCAACATTCCCCTCAGCCGCTCCTTGGGACGGAGCGACAGCAAAAGCCAGTTGGGAGCGGCTCCCATCGACCTCAAGCAAGAGCTGCGGGAGATCGCCCTGCGCATCCGCGCCCTGGGGTTGAAGCTGCTCTTGATCGACTCCCAAAGCCGCTTTGTAACCACCGGCTTCAGCGCCGAGCTGGCGGAATTGGCGGGCGGACGGTACTTTCATCTGCCCCGTGCCACCGACCAGGGGATCGCAGCCGTGGCCCGCTCGGCTATGCAGGAGGGACGCACCTACCCCTGAGAGAACAGCCTCTCCGTTGGCAAAGGTTGTAACTTTTCTTAATGGTTGGTTATGATCCCTGTAGGCGCTCTTTACCTTTTCCCATGGCTACAGGACTCCTGCCCCAACTTTCCCTGCAGAATCCCATGGCTGTCGATTGGGTTAGCCGAGGGGTAGGCGCAGCCATTCGTGCCCTCTTTAAGCATGCAGAGCGGCTGGAGGCGCGCGTGCGAGTGGAGCCTGTTGCCAAATTGTTGCAGGGTCGTATCGACAGCTTTGAACTGTTGGGCCAGCATCTGCAGATGTACAACGGCCTGAGGCTTTCGGCCCTAGAGCTGTTTTGCAACGCGGTGGCCATCGATTTCAGCCAAATTTGGCAGGGGAAGATCAAGCTGCGCCAGCCAGTACAGGCCACAATGCGCGTGGTGCTGAGCGAAGACGATCTGGCGCAATCGTTTAACACACCTTTTGTGCTGAATAGGCTGGCCTTAGGAAAGCAGGATGATAGCCCCCTATCCTTCCATCACGTCCATATCAGCATCACCCCGGCGCGACGACTGCAATTCCAGGCAAATGTACAGCAGGGAGAAGCCAGGGCTTTCTGCGTCGGTTTTTCCGCCCAGGTTGAGGTGCTGGAGCGGCGTCGCATCCGCTTTACAGATCCAGTGTTTGAAAGCGGTACAGAAGAGGAGCTAGCCTTGAGCCAAGCTTTGGTACGCTGCCTGAATGAGCTTCTGGATTTGGATCGGCTCGCCTTGCGAGGCACTGAGCTGCGGGTAGACCGGGTGAACTTGCAGCCCCAGCAGATGATCCTGTACGGCAGTGCCACCCTAGCGCAATTTCCCACACGCCAACCCCAATGGGAAAGTGCTTGACAGCCTTTGGAAGGGCGGCTACGCTCAATAGTGGTGAGGAGTGAAGAGAAGAAGCCTCTGGGGTCGAAACACGGACAGACGCCCAGGGGTTTTTTCATGTCCTAGGAGCTTAAGTGCTCCGCATTATAGTCATCTTGAATAGGAATAAAACATTTTCGTTCATTGCTCTCTAACTCCCCTCTCCCAAAAAGAGAGGGGCTTGGGGTGGTCGCGGAAGCGGCGCAGAGCGCTTGGGGAGTGTCTCAATCTAGTTTGAAATGGCTATAAGATGGCCATAATTGCTCGACGTTGGTCATGCCCGGGGATCAAGCTGCCTTTGCCGTGATGTCCACAGCTTTGCCAACCGGAATACGGCGCGGCTTCTCTAAAGAATGGGGTAGCTGGGTATCCTAAAAGCTGGGGTTACGGCATCCTTCTTTATTCATGGGGATGAAGTGGCTCAAGACATAACGGTCATTCTAAGACCTAGGAAAGAACTCTTCAGCCTTGACCGTGAGGGGATGTTCATTCTTCCGTACCATTGGTTCATTATTTAAGCAGGTCTTGTCAAAGCGAGCGCACCGAGTTTGAAACAGCAACCACTCCGCGTACTTGAGTTTTGGCGCCGCCGCTTTCCCCACAGCTTGCGCACCCAGGTGGCATTGGTCATTGCCAGCCTTTCGTTCGTCCCCAACTTGGTTTTCATCCTGTCGGTGCAGTGGATCTGGCCCGACACGCAGTTCAGCACTGAAGGGATCCTCCTGCTGCTGCTGTGGATCCCGTTGCTGGCGGTGCTGTCGGCGGTGGTGGGCTATGCTCTGTCCTCCATGATTTTGCGCCCCCTCACCCTGCTGGCCCGCGAGTTGGCTCATTTGGAAACCTTGATTAACCAGCCCGCCCGTTGGAATCTGCTGCTCCGCCCCGGGGATCCCCAGGAAGCCCTGATCTTGCGGCAGGCTTTTGCCCAGTTGCTGCGCCAGATCCAGATCGATCAAATGCGGCGAGAAGCCTTTACCGCTACCCTCGTTCACGACCTCAAAACCCCCCTCATCGCCTTTGGGCACCTGCTGAGCGCCTTTAAACAGGATCAACAGCTCGAGCCGGAGCAACGTCGCGCTCTGCTGGATCGCATCCTGCAGGAAAATCAACACAATCTCTCTCTGGTGCAGAAAATGGTGGAGGCTCACCGCCTGGAGCGGGGAGAGATCGAGTTGCATCCTCGGCCTTGTGATCTGGGATCCCTGGCCAGAAAGGTGGCCGAGCGCATGGGATCCCTGGCCCAGGAGCGGGGGATCGATCTGCGAGTCGAAGGAGAAGGGTGGGGCAACGCCGATGAGGCAGAGCTGGAGCGGGCGCTGGTGAATCTGGTGGACAACGCCTTGCGCTACGCACGCCATGCGGTGGTGTTAATCGTCAGCCCCCACCAGATCCAGGTGCAGGATGATGGCCCCGGCTTGCCGGCTCCCCTAGAAGAGTTGGCCCAACCCTACGTGACCCAGCCCATTCACATTGCCGGCCACCACTACCCAACCGGCTCAGGAGGTCTGGGGCTATATATCGCCAGGCGCATCCTGCAGGCCCACGGGGGGGACTTGCGGTTGGTCGAGACGGGATCCCAAGGGACTGCTCTAGCCCTGGTGTTGCGCTAACCCAATAGATTGGTGCTGAACAAGACTGGTGTAGTCATTTTAAGTGACATACTCCCGCACTCATGTTGATGCAAAGCGCTCCGCGCCGCTAAAGCGAGAGAGTGCGGGCTTCAAGGACTCCGTCCCGCTGACGCGAACAGTGACTCCGGTTAGCGCTCCGCGCCGCTAGCGCGAAAAGGACATTTCCTGGGCTTAAGGACTACGTCCCGCTAACGCGAAAAGGACGGGATGCCCCGCCCCTGTACTTGATGTCTATAGCGGCAGTGTATAAAACCCCGCTACTTTTTATGGCACCAGTAAGGACAAAACATCATGTCCCCGCCTTTCATCCCGACCCTCAGCCTGGATAGTGAATAGTGGATAGTGGTTAGTGGATAGTGACTATTCACTATTCACTAGCCACTAACTAATAGAGGGCGGGGCTTCCCGGCGGTGTAGCTAGCGGTAACTAACGGGGGTGCAGGGGCAATCAGTCCTGCACTCTACCCGCAGGGTGAGCACCGGGATACAGGGATCCCCGCCATACCTCTGAGCGAAATCTGTTGAGCGAAATCTGTAGTAAAACCTACTTATGCTGGCGGTAACCTACAAGTACCGGATTGATCCAGATGCCTCTTGCTCTTGTCCGGTGGACAGGGGTTCCTGGGTGCAGGAGTCCATCCTGCCTGCCGATGCACCGTTCCCTGTGGATTAGACTTGTTTTGCAAGCTGGCAGTAGCCAGGGAGGCTGGGGAAGGGGAACCACCTGTCCAGTCGTTTTGTCGGGGGTTGTAGACCCAGACAAGTGGCGTGGGGCAGGAATGCCCAGCCGCGAGGTAAGGACTCCGTCCTGCTGACGGGAAGGGTGGCCCGCGCTCTGTCCGTAGGACGAGCGCCGGGAGGATGTCACGGTGCATGAAGGGTGGGATCCTCTGCACAAGCGTTCGTGAGGTTGGGTTCATGTCTTCCGTGCTGTGGCAAGCGATTGGGTATGCCTGTGGGATCTCGCTAGGGCTCCTAGGCTTGGTTGCCCTGGTCAACGTTCTTGTGGGGTGGCTGGATCGGCAGACCTCAGAGACTCCGGAGGAGCCGACCGAGTCGCCAGAACCCTGCAGCACAACGGAGGGATCCCCGTCGGCATGAGTGACAGGGTTCGCGTTCACGTCTGGGTACGGGGGCGGGTTCAGGGGGTGGGGTTTCGCGCCCACACCGAAGCCATGGCCCGCAATGCCGGTGTTGGCGGCTGGGTGCGCAACTTGCGGGATGGTCGCGTCGAGGCCGTTTTTGAAGGATCCCCTGCTGCGGTGGAGGCCATGCTGCGCTGGTGCCAACAGGGCAGCCCCGGTTCGGTTGTGGAGGCCATTGAGCAACGTTCCGAGCCGCCGGAAGGTCTACCCACTTTTGAGATTCGCCCTACCGTTTGAGGAAGTTTCGCTGTTCTGAGGATCTGCTTCAAGCTGGGCTGCTTCGGCCTCGTCCTGGGTTCTGGGCTGCCGTCCCCAGAAACTGTCTGTGAGCTGGGATCCCTGCAAGGTCACACTAGAATGGTTACACCGCCAGTTTTTCCTATCCCATGACTGTTGCTGCCCCCGCCAAAGTGCAATACGAAGCTGTGATTGGGCTGGAAGTTCACTGCCAGCTCAGCACTCGCTCCAAGATCTTCTCCAGCAGCGCGACAGCCTTTGGCGCTCCCCCCAACACCCAGATTGACCCCATCTGCATGGGCCTGCCCGGCACCCTGCCGGTGCTCAACGAAAAGGTGCTGGAGTACGCGGTCAAAGCGGGTTTGGCCTTGAATTGCACCATTGCCCCCTACAGCAAGTTCGACCGCAAGCAGTACTTTTACCCCGACTTGCCCAAAAACTACCAAATCTCCCAATACGACCTGCCGATTGCTACCCACGGCTGGATTGAGATCCAGCTCAGCGACGGTCGTACCAAGCGCATCGGCATCACCCGTCTGCACATGGAAGAAGATGCGGGCAAGCTGGTCCACGCTGGCAGCGACCGCCTATCGGGATCCAGCTACTCTTTGGTGGATTTCAACCGGGCGGGGGTTCCCCTCATCGAGATCGTCAGCGAGCCGGACATCCGCAGCGGGGAAGAAGTGGCAGAGTACGTGCAAGAGCTGCGCCGCATCCTGCGCTATGCCGGGCTGTGCGATGGCAACCTGCAGGAGGGATCCCTGCGCTGTGATGTGAACATCTCGGTGCGTCCGCTGGGATCCCAGACCTTTGGCACGAAGGTGGAAATTAAAAACATGAACTCCTTCAACGCCATCCAACGGGCCATCGAGTACGAATTCAACCGCCAGGTCAAGGTTGTGGAGGCGGGCGAGCGGATCGTGCAAGAGACCCGCCTTTGGGAAGAAAACAGCCAGCGCACCATCAGCATGCGCAAGAAAGAGGGATCCAGCGACTATCGGTATTTCCCGGAGCCGGATCTGCCGCCGATTCGCGTTACCGAAGCGCAGAAAACCCGCTGGCAGGCAGAGCTGCCAGAATTGCCCGGTGTGAAGCGGCGACGTTACCAGGAGGTGTACGGTCTCTCGGTGTACGATGCCCGCTACCTCAGCGACGAGCGCAATACTGCCGAGTACTTTGAAGCCGTGATCGCCGCCGGTGCCGACCCGAAAGCAGCCGCCAACTGGATGATGAGCGACATCGCCAGCTACCTCAACACCCACAAGCTGGACTATCCCGACATTGCCCTGAAGCCGGAAACCCTGGCCGAGCTGATTGGCCTCATCGAGCAGGGCACCATCTCCAGCAAAATCGCCAAGGAGATCCTGCCGGAACTGCTGGAAAAAGGGGGATCGGCCCGCGCCCTGGTGGAAGCTAAGGGCATGACCCAAATCTCGGATAGCGCTCTGCTGGGGCAGATGATCGCCGAGGTGCTGGCAGAAAACCCCGAGCAACTGCAGCAGTATCGGGGGGGCAAAACCAAGCTCTTCGGCTACTTTGTCGGGCAGTTGATGAAAAAAACTCAGGGACGGGCAGATCCAAAGCTGGCCAACGACCTGCTCAAGCAACACCTCGACGGCTAGCTCCAAGCATCGGTGAGGGAATAGCCCAACTCCTGCATCATGCGCCGCAGCAGGGGCAAGCTCAGCCCGATAACATTGCCGGGGCACCCCTCGATCCGCTCCACAAACAGGCTGCCGCGGCCATCGATGGCAAAACAGCCAGCACAATTGAGCGGCTCACCGGTGGCCACATAGGCGCGGATTTCCTCGTCGCTGGGCTTGGCAAAAAACACCCGCGTCACCGCATAGTGGGTGAGGCGGTGGTTCTGCTTCGTGTCAATCAAGGCATGGCCTGTGTAGAGCTCTCCCACTTCGCCCCGCATTTGCCGCAGGCGCCGTTCCGCCTCTAGGGCATTGGGCGGCTTACCTAGGATCTCGCCATTTAGGTAGAGCACAGAGTCGGCCCCCACGACCAAGACGGGCTCCCGTTGCTGGGCCGCCACCACTTCGGCTTTTGCCGAGGCCAGCTTCTGCACCAGCTCCACGGGATCTGAGCTTTTGATTTGGCTTTCGTCAAAATAGCTGGGCTGAACGCGAAAAGGGATCCCGGCAGCCTTTAACAATTGGCGGCGGGCAGGGGATTGCGAGGCCAGTACGATAGGAGGCAACATCGACTCAACACCTAATTAACACCCAAAGCCTGGACGTTTGCTTAGGGGAAGTTCGCTCTGTGAGCTAGTTTCCATTAGCTTAGTTAGTATGCGCCTGATGGGCGTTGAAAGGAAACTCTCTCGATATCTTCCCAGCTGGATCCCGTTTGTGACCACTCTCCCCACCCAAGCTGATCTCGATCTTGCCCGTTCTGGGATCCTCCAGCGCTATTGGGGGGATCAAGACACCCCGGAAAGCCGCTGGGTGAACTTGCTGGTGGCGGCGCTGGTTTTCTGTTCATCCACCTTCTTTGTGGTGGAAACCTATCCCATTCCCCCTGAGGTACGTCTTTGGCTGGAGCGGGTGGATCGCCTCATTCTCGGCTTGTTTGTGGTGGAATATCTGCTCCGACTGGCAGCGGCCCCGCAGAAGTTGCGCTATGTCGTGAGCTTGTATTCGCTCATCGATTTGCTCGCCATTTTGCCTTTTTTTGCCGGGCTAACCGATATTCGCTTCATTCGCATCTTCCGTTGGTTTCGCATTTTGCGGCTGCTGCGCCTGGTAGAGGGCAAAACCCTGTTTGGGCAAGTGATCTCCGCCGATAGCCGCATTTTGCTGCGCATTTTCTTCACCCTCTTTGCCATTGTTTTCGTCTACTCTGGGCTGATCTACCAGGTAGAACATCCAGTGAATCCTGGCGCTTTTGCCACCTTTTTGGATGCTTTCTACTTTTCCGTCGTTACCATGACCACGGTGGGGTTTGGGGATCTCACCCCCACTTCTGAGCTGGGCCGGCTGCTGACGGTGCTGATGATCCTGACGGGGATCGCTCTAATTCCCTGGCAAGTGGGGGAGCTGATCAAACAATTGGTGAAAAGCGGCAACTCGGTGCAATGGGCCTGCCCAGGCTGTGGCCTCTCCCAGCACGATGGGGATGCCCAATTCTGCAAGCGCTGCGGCACACTGCTCTATCCAAGGGATTGAGGCTGTTGGCCAATTTGGGGCAAAGACAGGATAGGCTAGGACGGGTTGCAGGAGGATCTGCGATGTTGGCCCACCCCGAGCTAACCATCCCCGGCAAGCTGAACGTGAAGGCGGGCGTGGCGATGCTGGTTGCCGCCATTGTCCTCGGCTGGATCCTCAGCCAAGTTCAGCCGTTGCCGCTCGCCCCCCAGGAGGCTTCGGGGATCCCTGCCGAGCCCCTCCTCTGGCAGGAGGTGCCCAAACAAAAGTACGCCTGGCACATTTGCTACGCCTTTTTGGGCAACATGGGGTTGATCAACATCGGCGGCGGACTGGCCCTGGTGGTGCTGGGATCCCGCTTTACGGCTGGGCAAATGCTCTCGCAAATTCTCCTGTTGGGGGGAATGCTGCACCCGGCTTCTTGGGCTTTGGTGGCCCTGACGGGGCTGGAAGGGTGGGGCTGGCTGGGTAATGCCGGAGCCGCAGCGGTGGCGGTGGTGGTGATGGTGTTGTTTGTTTACCTGGTCTTGGCCACCTGCCGTTCCCTACAAGCCGTCCGAAGGCTGACCCAATCCCGAACCTGCCGTTAGCCCCAGTTGGGGAAAGCTGAGAAATCGTTTAAGATCGTTAACGGCAACACTCTAAACAACCGGACGGTGCTCTGCATGGCGGTGCAAGAGGAGGTTTTTTTTGAGGGCGGCCCCCACAGTGGCGATTTGGTGTTGAACTCCTTCATTGGGGCTACACTTGTCGGCTTGCCTCTGTTTGTGGGGGCACTGGTGCGTAAGCTGTGGGTACACTATCGGATTACCAATCGTCGCATCACCGTGATTGGGGGATGGGGCGGCAAGGAGCGCTCAGATGTAATCTACGGCGAGATTGCCAAGGTGGTTATGGTGCCCCGTGGCTTGGGCGTGTGGGGAGACATGGTGCTCACCCTCAAGGACGGCAGTCGCCTGGAGATGCGGGCCCTGCCTCGCTTCCGCGAGATCTACAACTACATCAATGAGCGGATCGACGAGAAAGCCAAGCAGGTGAGCGGCCCAATTGGCAAAAAGCGCCGCTCTGCCAAGTCCTGACAGTGCCTGAGCCTTGGGGATCCCTTCCTGTGGCCTTTCCCCTTCTCCCGGGCCAGCATTCGCTTGGCCTGGGTGCCTGGCGTTGGTGCATGAGTACCTGATCTGGCCGGGGGGATCGGAAAAGGTTTTGCAGGAGCTGGTGGCCTTTGCCCCACAGGCCCCCCTTTACGTTAGTCTCTTCTCGGCTCACACCCTGCCGCCGAGCTGGCAGGAGCTGACAATTCACACCTCTTTTTTGCAAGGCTGGGCCAAGTGGCTGGGGGTGTTGCGCCCTGATTACCATGCCCGCCTCAAGTATCTGCTGCCCTGGATGCCGTTGGCCTATGAGAGCTTCGACCTCTCCGGCTATGACTGTGTGATCTCCAGCAGCCACGCCTTTGCCAAAGGGATCCTGACGGGAGCCTCTACCCTGCACCTGAGCTACATCCACAGCCCCACCCGTTACCTCTGGGAGAACCGGGAGCTGTATCTGCAGCGAGAAGGGCTGGGGAGAAGCGGGCCTGTTGGCGCAATTGGCCAATGGCTGCTGCACCGCTTGCGCCAATGGGATTTTCTGGCAGCTCAACGTCCAGATCTGTTGATCGCCAACTCCCAGCACATTCGCCGCCGCATTGCCAAGCTCTATCGCCGCGAGGCTGTGGTCATTTATCCGCCCGTTCCGCTGCAGGGGTTGGAGCCGGTGGCGGATCCCAGCGCCGATTATGACCTGGTGGCAGGCCGACTGGTGCCCTACAAACGGGTGGATCTGGCGATTGCCGCCTGTGAACGGCTGGGTCGTCGGCTGCTGGTTGTGGGCGAAGGGCCGGAGCTGGCTCGGCTCAAGCGACTGGCGGGGCCGCAGGTGGAGTTTTTGCCCCATCAGCCCCCCGATCGTTTCCGGGAACTGCTAGCCAATTGCCGGCTGCTGCTGTTCCCCTGGGAGGAGGATTTTGGCCTAGTGGCAGTGGAGGCCCAGGCCTGCGGCCGCCCCGTGGTTGCCCTCAACCGGGGAGGTGCCCAAGAGACGGTCATCCACGGCCAAACCGGCATCCTCATTCCCGAGGCCAGTGTGGAAGCGCTGGTGGAAGGGCTGCGGCAGGCGGATCGACAGGAATGGGATCCGCAGCGGATTCGGGCCCATGCTCTGCAATTTGCCCCGGAGCGATTTCACGCCCAATTGGGATCCCTGCTGCGCTGGGCTTGGCCTCGTTTTCAAGCCGGAGAACGGTTGGATCCCCGAGAATGGAGCGCTCAGTAGGGCCGCCGCTGCACAAAAGTCGGCAACTCAATCCGGTTGCGACTGCCCGTTTCCCCTCCTGCCCGTGAAGCGGCCAAAGCGGAGCGTTTCAGGAGCCTTTCTGTCCGTTGGCGCCAGCCGAGCGGGGCACTTTCTTCCCGCTCGTCCAGGGTGAGCGGCGGGATCCCTGGGGTGGGTGTTCTCCAGGTGGTGGCCGGGGAAGGAGCAGACTCGTCAGCCGCGGCAGGAATCCGTTCCTGGGCCCGATGATTCGACCTGGCCTCGACAACCGCTGGCTGAGGGGAAGCGGAGGCCGACTGACGCAGTGTGGCCAGTTGCTCTTCCAGTTCTTGATTGCGCTGCTGCAGCAGGGCCACTTCCTTTTCTTGGGTTTGCGCGTAGGCGTGGGCCTGCACACACTCGGTTTTCAAAGCCATCACCTGCTGCTGCAACTTCTCGATTTGCTTTTGGCTGACCAGATGATGGGCCTCGGCCAGTTCTCGCCCCCGCCGGGCTGCTTCCAGGCTTTCTCGGGTGTCCTGCACCTGCTGCTGAACTTCCTGCCACTGGGCAAGGGTGGGACGCTGGGCCAACTCTTGCATGAGCTGATCCCGCTCGGCTCGCAAAGCACCAAGCTCGCGGGTCAAAGCCTGCACCTGCTCCTCCAGGGCAAGGATTCGCTGCGCCTGTGAGGACTCTGTTTCCCTGAGGTGGGCGGCCTGGGCTGCTTCCGCTTCCAGCTTGGCAATCTGTTGGGCTTGCTCGGCCTGCTGCCGCTGACTCTGCTGCAGCTCTTCCAGCAAGGTGGCCCGCTCGGCCTTGGCAAAAGAGGCCTGTTGGCGCAGATGATCCAGCTCCGCCTGCAAGCGTGCCCATTGCTCTGGGGTAGGACGCTCTTCCAGTTCGCGAATACGTTGCCGGGCGGTGTTCAGGTCAGCTTCCATGTGTGCCTTTTCGGTTTCCAGATGGGTCTTCAAACGCTGCCATTCGGCTTCCGCTTGGCGGTGGGCAGCCTCTAGCTCCGCCCGTAGGGTTTCCAGTTCTTGTGCAGAAGGTCGAGCAGCCAACTCTTGGATTTGCGCTTGCAATTGTGCTTTTTCCTCCTCTAGCTGCTGTACACGGAGCTGCAGTTGGGCTTGCAAAAGCTGCACCTGCGGCAACTTGACGGCGTATTCTCCCAATTGGTTGGCCTGCTGTTTCAGCTCCAGGAGCTCCTGCTGCAGTTGGTAAAATCGGGCCGGATCGACGCGCCGCTGCAATTCCGCCTTGAGGGTTTCAATTTCCGTCTGACTGGTTTGCAACTGCTGCTGCAGAATGTGGTAGTGCTCCAGCGTTGGACGGCGCTCCATTTCCCACAGGAGATTCTGCAGTTCTTCGATGTGCTGTTGCTGAAGCTGAAAAGCCTCTGGGGTAGGGCGCTGGGCCAGCCGTGCTTTCTCCTCTTGACACGCTTGCAAAGCTTGATCCCGCTCTTGAATCTGGGCCTGTGCTTCCAGCAGTTGATGTTCCAGGCGATGGATGCACTCAATCTGCTGCAATGACAGCGCTTCCGATTCGGCGAGGGATCGCTCTAGGTTGCGCACCCGCGCCCGCAAGGCTTTTAGCTCCTCTTCCCCTTCCATATCCAGGCTGCTCGACAGGTTATGGGCCTTACTGTAGCAGATGGTCTGGATGAAAATCCAGCTCGCCACTATATGTGGCGTGAATTTTTAGTTTTTCTCGAAAAGGACGCTAAGCCTGTTATCCCCACCCTCTATACTGAGAAGGTGAGTTTTCAGATGAACCCTGTGATGAAGCTGGGATCCAAACCTTGGGGATGGGTGCTGGGCCTGCTGGGTGTGGCCTTGGTCGGTTGTGGTGCCGATGCGCTGACGGCCAGTACTCCGCCGCCGCCTTTGATCACCAGCAGCGATATTCCTTCTGTGGTGAATCGGAACGGCTTTTTGGAGCTGGGGGTTTCGGTATCGGTGCCGGGCCGGATCCCGGCGGAGCTGGCGTTTCAGGTGTCGTGGTCGGGGATTGAGGTGCAGACGCTATCGGCAGCCCAGGTGAATTGTGTGTCTGGAGAGGTGTTCTGTACAACCCGCTTCCGCATTCGCCCTCCCCTGAGCTTGGTGCCCGGCTCCTACCTGCTCAGCTTGCGGGTCTTCGACCGGTTGGGTCAAAGCGCTGTGGTGACCGGGACGGTGCTGCTCAGGGATCCCTGAGGTCGCCCTATCCTTGCCCAGCCTTGAGAAAGCGGTGCGGTTCCCGTTCCCATAAGCATTGCGTAGCAGTAGGTAGCAGTATGAGGTGCCGTAGGCATAGCACCTGATACATTTACGCTGAACACTGCTGAACATCACTGTTCAACTATGCAGCGATAGCATTCTGTTTGTTTCCAAACAGAATGGCGGTATCCCGCAAAGCTTTGAGTAGAATACCCAAAGCGCAGTTTCCGTGTCGTCTTACTACCAATTTTCTGCTTTGCTTTGGCTACCATGTTGGCAGACTCGAAAGTAAACAGAAAGATCAACTGGTAGTAATCCGTACTGAACATATTATACATTATTTTCAGTATAGTTGAGCTTATTATTGACTAGAGTCATGCTCTGCCCAAGCTTTGAATGGGTAAGGGATCCCTTCAGCGGGGGGGAAATACTTTTTGGCGAACATCGTCGGCGAAAGCTTCCACTGCTTCTCGGATCGCCTGTCTCAAATTGGTATAGGCCTTGGCAAAAGGGGGGAGCCGCTCGCTCAGCCCCAGCAGGTCGTGGGTGACCAAAATCTGCCCATCGCAGGCCGGCCCGGCTCCAATGCCCAGGGTTGGGATCCCCACTTGGGCCGAGATTTGGGCAGCCAATTCCGCCGGCATGTGCTCCAGAACCAGGGCAAATGCCCCTGCTTGTTCCAGGCTGAGGGCCTCTTGTCGCAGACGCTCCGCCTCCGGAGTGGTTTTTCCCTGCTGGCGATAGCCTCCCAGTTGATGTTTGGCCTGCGGAGTGAGGCCGATATGACCCAAAACCGGGATCCCCCGCTGCACCAGAAAGGCCACCGTTTCCACCATGTCGGGGTAGCCCCCCTCCAGCTTGACCCCGTTGACTCCTGCCTCCTTCATCAACCGCCCTGCTGAGAGGAGAGCTTGTTCTTTGTGGACTTGATAAGTCAAGAAGGGCAAGTCGGCCACCAAAAAGGCCCGTTCTACCCCGCGGCGCACCGCCTGGGCGTGATGGAGCATCTGTTCCAGCGTCAGGGGCAGGGTGCTGGTATACCCCAAGTGGGTCATGGCCAAGCTGTCGCCCACCAGGATCAAGTCGATCCCAGCCTGATCCAAAATCTGAGCGGTGGCGTAGTCGGCAGCCGTGAGGGCCACCAAAGGTTGACCCGCCTGTTTGGCCTGGCGAAAGTGGTGAATGGATAGAGCAGCCATATCCCTATGATCTCATCTGGGCGTTCCCGCCAGCGGTGCGGAGCACTTTCCCATCAACCGCACCCCGTGGGGGAAGCAAGCTTGGCTTTGAGGCTGGGAAGAAGCAGGAGACTCGGTTTGCCGTTAAGATGGTAAAGCCCCACAGCTGACTGGAAGGGTGACAGAGTGGTTGATTGTGACGCTCTCGAAAAGCGTTGTGACTGCAAGGTCACCGTGGGTTCGAATCCCACCCCTTCCGTCTTCAGGCATACAGTTTTAGAACGCCTTGCCCAGCTAGGGCCTCTGGGATTTTTGGGGATCCCACCCAAGCCCTTCGCATCAGCGGTGCGGTTCCCCCATAACACTTTGGCATGGAGCCAAGGTCAAGGTTGGATGGGGTTCTTGGCCTTTCTTCTAGAGTCTTATGTTCACCGCTCCTGCTCTCTCTGCCCAACTGCATCCGCTCATTCAGGGCTTATCTGAGGCAATCCTGAACGTTTGGGGATCTACCCTCACCCTAGCCCCCTATCCTCTGCCTGAAGATCTGGGCTACGTGGAAGGCCGCCTAGAGGGTGAGAAATTGCAAATTGAAAACCGCTGCTACCAAGGGGATCCCTTTCGCAAACTGCACCTGGAGCTGGCCCAGGCCGGGCAGAGCCTGGATATTCTCCATTGCGTTATGTTTCCGCAGCCGCAGTACCCGCTGCCGCTGTTCGGTTGCGACATTGTGGTCGGTCGCGGACAGGTGAGCGCCGCCATTGTCGATCTCTCGCCGGTGACCCCCAGCTTGCCCGATCTCTATATCCAGGAGCTGGAAGCGTTGGGATCCCATCTCGTCCCTTTCCAACACCGGCGCCGGTTGCCGGAGTGGGGCACGATTTTTTCTCCCTACTGTCTGTTCGTGCGTCCTGCCGACGAAGCAGAGGCCGACCGCTTTTTGCACTTTGCCCGCCGTTTCCTGGAAATTCACTGCCGGCTGGCGCAGCAGATCCCCCCACAGACGGATCCCGGCCAGATTTTGGCCCACTACCAGGGGCAGCAGCGCTATTGCAGCCAGCAACAGCAGAACGACCGCACCCGCCGCGTTTTGGAAAAAGCCTTCGGTCCCGCCTGGGCAGAGCGCTACATGAACACCGTCCTTTTCGATTTGCCTCCCAGTCCCGTGCAGATCTAGGCGGGATCCCCTTGCAGCCGCTGCTGGATGCTCAAGGCCAATTTTTGCCCCAGGAACTCCGGCATGGTTGGAGTTGAATCCGGCCCCAGCAAGTAGAAAATAAAGCGCGTCTGCTTGCGGCGGAGCATCAAGTTGAGGTTAACAACGGTCAAATCCTCCTGCGCGAGGGCCGTCATCACCCGGTAAAACGCGCCCGGCTGGTTGTCCACATCCACCAAAAGTGTGGGCAAATGAAACACTGGGTCAAAGTAAAAAGAAACCTGCGCCTCTTTCAGGCCGGCCTTGAGATCAAACTCCAGCGCCAAGGTTTCATGAACGCGAAACACACCCGCCAGGCATTCGTGAATGGCCCGTTCTAGGCTGAGCTTGGTTTGGGAAGAAAGGCTGTGGCCATCGCGGGAGACAATGGTGCGGATAAACACCAGGTGTGGTGAGTAGATCTGCCCATAGAGATGAATGCCATGCACCGAGAGATTAAAAGCGGTGAACACCCCAAACAGATCGCTGAGCAGAGAAGGTCGGTTGCGGTAGGCCAGACAGACCACCGTCTTGCGACCTTCGTCCTGCACCTGTACCACCGCCTTGCGGGTCTGGTAGAGGGTGTAAGCCAAGCGCAGATTTTGGGCCTGTACCTCGCTGCTGACAAACTGGCTGTAAAAAGGCGGAAAGCTCTGGTTAAAACGCCGCATCAGAGCGGATCGCGTCAGCGGCACGGAGTCCTTGCGGGTGCTGACTTTGAGCGGCTGAAGATCTTCATGGGCAGCCCTCTTCCGCGCTTCCCGATCCCCGGCAACTCCTAGAGAAGCCACCTTGGGCTGGGGAGTGCCCTGCTGTGCTGATTGCTCATCAGTTGACATCGACCTCGCCACCTGCGTTGCTCCTTCTCCATCGTTGCTCAGTACGCCCCAGCCAAACCCCATCTATCCGCAAAATCACTGAGGCTCGGAACGAATGTCAACGCTGCATCCAATTCTTGTTCAATGCTTTTGGACTTAATCTATCTCACAGGGCTGAGCTGGTCATCCAAAGAGCCGCTGAGGGTCATCCCCCAATTGGGGGGCTCCCCCCCTTTTTTCGCTGCTGAACCGACGGCGTAAGCCTTCAAATCCTAGGATAGCCGGGATAGCTGGAGTAGGCTCTTAAAGCCTAAACTATGGATTGAGTAGAGTGCTGCAATTTTTGATATAAAGTACCGCATTGTGTGTAGCTGGCTTGGCGACTTGGAGCGCCATCTTGTTAGCCATCACTTTGGTTTTCCTTTAGGTTTGTGAAGGGATCCCTGTGAGCAGAACTGTTGCCAATCCCACTCCGTTTTCGCCCGCACAAGCGCCGGATCCCGGTGGAGCCTGGTGGGATATCAGTCTCATCGCCTCCCCTGCCCAAGAAGACCTGATCTTTTGGCGGCTGGAGAATTTTGGCTGTCGGGGCATGACCAGCCAAGCCTATGGCGAAGATCAGATTTGCATTCACGCCTATCTGCCTTGGCCTCACGTCAGCCTCTTGGATTTGGCAGCCCTCTCCCTGCGCCTGCAGCAGGATGCCCTCATTGCCGGTCAGCGGGTTCCCAAGCTGCGCTGGGAACGCATAGAGGCGGAAGATTGGAGCAGCAGTTGGAAGCAGCACTGGCAGCCCCAACCCATCGGGGATAAGTTGCTCATTTGTCCGGCCTGGCTGGATCCGCCCCCTCACCCCGGTCGGCACCTGTTGCGGCTGGATCCCGGTATGGCCTTCGGCACGGGCACTCACCCCACCACGCAGCTCTGTCTGGAGTCGCTGGAGATGCGCCTGGAGAGCTGGGGAGGGGATCCCCCGGCGGCGACGCTGGCGGATGTGGGCTGTGGATCCGGCATTTTGTCGTTGGCGGCGGCCCTGTTGGGGGTGAAGCGGGTGTTTGCGGTGGACATCGACCCCCTGGCGGTGCAAGCCACGATGCACAACCGCGATCTCAACGGCCTGACGGATCGCATTGTGGTCGCTCAGGGCAGCCTGGAGCAGATTCCCGAAATGGTGGATGGGCTGGTGTGCAACATCCTGGCAGATGTGATCCTGGATATGATCCCGGAGTTTCGGCTGGTGGTGAAGGAGGGGGGATGGCTGATCCTCAGCGGCATCCTCATCGAGCAGGCCAAGTTGGTGGCGGAGATGCTGGAGGCCAACGAATGGGTGGTGGCAGCCCTCTGGCGACGGGGGGAATGGTGTTGTCTGAACGCACGCATGACCTGAGCGCTTTGCCCCGGTTGGCGATTGACCCGGCGCAGCGGGATCCGAGTGGTGTTCTCCGTTTAACCGGCCCGCAACAGCACTACTTGCAGCGGGTGCGCCGCCTCAGGCCAGGGGATCTCTTTTTGGTTTTGGACGGCTCAGGCAAGCTGTGGGCGGCCCGTTGGCAAGCTCAGGGATCCCAAATTGTGGGCGAGGTGGAGACGCTGCCGCGGGAATTGCCCGTTTTTTTGCATCTGGGCTTGGCGGTGGTCAAAGGGCAGGGGTTTGACGAGGTGCTCCGCCAGGTTACCGAGCTGGGGGTGGCGCGAATTACCCCCCTGCTGACAGAGCGCACCGTGTTGGAACCGGGATCTGGGCGGCAGGAACGCTGGCAAAAAATTGTGCGGGAGGCCGCAGAACAATGTGAGCGGTTGCGCTGGCCTCAGGTCGATCCCCCCACCCCTTGGACAAGTTGGCTGGCGGAGCTGCAAGCCGTTCGCGCTACTCGGACGGAGTCCTTCTGGTGGGGTATAGCCGTGGCGCGCGAGAACGCCCCCCTGCTGGTGCAGGCCCTGCCAAAGCTGCAGATCCCGGCCTTGGCCATAGCCATTGGCCCAGAAGGGGGCTGGACGGTTGCCGAACGTCGGCAGGCTGAGGAATATGGGGGGGTGTGCGTCTCCCTTGGCCCTACCATCTTGCGAGCCACCACCGCCGCTGTTGTTGCCACCAGCCAAATTGCCGCTACCTACTCCTGGTTGGACTCGAGCTTGGATCGGGGTCATTTGGCTCCGCTAGCGACGGGGAGTGTTGTCGCCGATAATCAATAACTAGGCCGTTTGCGTCAGCGGGACGGAGTCCTTTGACGAGAACAGCCATTGGCATAGCAGGCGGCCAGGCCCACCCCAGGGAGGGAGAACGAGAATGGAGATGATCCAGGCGGTGCGGGGCACCCGAGATATTCTGCCGCAGGAGGTGCGGCTCTGGCAGCAGGTGGAAGCCAGCGCCCGAGAGATCCTGGGACGGGCCAACTACCAAGAAATTCGCACCCCCATCCTGGAGTTGACGGAGCTCTTTGCCCGCAGCATTGGCAGTGCCACCGACGTGGTGGGCAAGGAGATGTACTCCTTCAGCACCCGTGGCGAGCAAGAGGTGAGCCTGCGCCCAGAGAACACAGCAGGTGTGGTGCGGGCCTACATCCAGCACGGGCTGCAAACGGCTGGAGATGTGCAACGCCTCTGGTATTGTGGGCCGATGTTTCGCTATGAGCGTCCCCAGGCGGGGCGGCAACGCCAGTTCCACCAGTTGGGGGTAGAGCTGCTGGGCAGCCGGGATCCCCGCGCCGATGCGGAAGTCATCGCCTTGGCCTGGGAGCTGTTGCAAGCGGTGGGGGCGGAGAACCTGAGCTTGCGGCTCAATTCCCTGGGGGATCTGCAGGATCGGCGGGCCTATCGCCAGGCCCTGGTGGACTACCTCACTCCCTTGCGGGAGAAGCTGGATCCCGACTCCCAAGAGCGTCTCACCCGCAACCCGCTGCGCATTCTAGACAGCAAGGATCCCCGCACCCGCGAGATTGCCGAGGGGGCCCCCAAGCTGCCGGATTACCTCGGCCCAGAATCGCGGGCTTTCTTCGAGCAGGTGCAAGCTCACCTGCAGATGTTGGATATTCCCTACCAGTTGGATCCCTACTTGGTGCGGGGCCTGGACTACTACACCGACACCGCCTTTGAGATCGTCTCACCTGACTTGGGATCCCAGAGTACCGTCTGTGGGGGTGGTCGCTACGACGGCTTGGTGGAAGAGCTGGGCGGACCTTCTACCCCAGCGGTGGGCTGGGCCGTCGGCATGGAGCGGCTGGTGCTGCTGTTGCAAAAGAAACAAGGGGAGGCTCCGCCAGCACCGGTCGAGGTTTACGTGATCTCCCGTGGGGCGAAGGCTGAGGCCCAATCCCTCCGGATCGCTCAAGCGCTGCGCCGAGCCGGTTTCTGCACCGAGCTGGATCTGAGCGGCAGCGCCTTTGGCAAGCAGTTCAAACGGGCCAGCCGCAGCGGCGCAACTTGGGCTGTTGTGCTAGGGGATGCGGAAGCTGCAGCCGGAGAGGTACAGCTTAAGCACCTGCCTACAGGGCAACAGCAAACCCTTTTGCAAGCCGATCTGATTCAGTATCTGGCATCCCATTCGCGTCAGCAGTGCGGAGCACCTAAGGTGATGGAGCCATGTTGAATTTTTGGGTTCGGCGGGACGGCCAGGAAGACTGGCAGCCAGTACCAGCCGAGGGAGCAGTTCTGGAAGAAGATACCTACACCATTGTTGCCCGTTCGCCCCAGCCCCACTTCACCATCACGGTGGAAGTCCGGCAGCGTCCTCTAGGGCCACAGAATCAGGGCCCCAACACCGGCACGACTCCTCCACAGGTCCAAACCCGTTCTGTGCGCACCAACGATGAAGGGATCGGCATTATTTTGCCTGCCAGCCGCCTCACCCCTGGGTTTTGGGAATTGCACTGCCGAGATGCCGACTTGATCGCAGAACTGTTCGGTGAAACCGAGTTGGACAATTGTCTCCGTTTTCAGGTTGTGCCTGCCCCTCTGGAGCCGGAACGAGGGATCCCTGCCCCGGTGGCTGAAGAGGCCGGGTTTGAGCCCCCCCAGAAAAAAGAGGTCGCCATCCCGCCAGAGCTGTTTTCCCTAGTGCACAGTGAATTGGAGGGATCCCCGGAGGAGGTGCTGGTGTTGACGGGGCGGATCGGCTGCAGCGGCGAGCTGCGGGTACAGGTTTGGCCAGAAGGGGAGGAGAGGCCGCTTTTCCAGGGACAACGGCAAATTCAACTCCCGGCGGGGGCGCGGACGGCGGTGTTCAGCATCCCCATCACCCTGCCCAGCCAAGTGTGGGCCCGTCCTTTACGGGGAGAACTGGCCCTTACTCCCTCCTCCTGGTGGGATCCAGAGCCGTCGCCTCAGACCCTGACCATCCCCTTTTCCATTCGCTGTCGCAGCCAAGAGGCAGGACTTCTTGGCGCAGGGATCCCCCTCCCGCAGCAGCAAGAGGAAGAGAGGCTGGCCGATGCTGCCAGTCCTGCCTCGACCGCAACCCTGCTCTCTCCCGAACGAACCTTGCAAAAGCTGCTGCGCATCTGGCAGCACAGTGCTCCTGCTGGAGGGGATCCCGGCTCGACTCAGCCGGCAGAGCCCTCTGCTAAGGCCGCACCCGAACCTAACCCCCAGCCTGCGGCGCCGATTTCCCCTCTTCCCTCACCCCCCCAAGCTGAGCCAATGGGCGAGGATGCCGCCCTGCCAGCCCCAGCAGGGAGCCCGGCCACCCCACCTCCGCCTGCATTCGCCCTGCCTGCCACCAGCAAGGACACCAAAAACTCGCCCCCGCCGCCAGAAGTGTGCCCGGCGCCACAACTGCTGGTGCCTGAGCAATTGCGAGCGGGCGACAATTTCGATGTGGTGCTGCGTTTGCCGGCCTTGGCCCCTGCCTCCGCCGCCGGCGCCGCCTCCCAGCCACCTTATTGGATCAAGTTTTGGGTCAAGCATGGCCGCACCCGCTCGTTGGTGGATGGCCCCCGCTGGTTGCTGGACTTCTCCCGCGACGATCAGGGGCAGTGGCAAGCTTTAACCCGCATGACCATTCCCCCAGGCGTCCCCGAGCTGATCTTTGAAGCTTGGGCCGTCAGCCCGGATCGCCAGCAGCAGAGCGACCGAGTTACAGAGCACCGCTCTATCTTGCCTTAGGGATCCCTCGCTCTTGAGTCCTGTTTAGTCTTGGACGGAGCGCACCATCAGCACGGGGCAGCCGATGTGCACCCGCACATAGTCGGAGATGGAACGCCCCAGCAGCCGATCCAGGTCGGGGATGCTGCGGGCAATGGTAGGTCGGCGATCCGGGGATCCCATCACCAGCAGATCGGCCTTGCTTTCTTCAGCCAGGCGGACAATCTCCGTAGCCGGATCCCCGACGGCAGTTAACACTTGGTGGCCGATTTGCCGGTTTTTGAGGATGTCGATTGCCCGATCTAGGGCCTCATCTCTACCTGGGTTGTCGGCATCCAACTGCACAGAGGCCAGGAAGATCTGGGCCCCTTGAATGCCGGAGATCAAGTCAAGGGCCGTGGCAAAGGCAGCTTGAGCAGCGGGGGAGCTGTTCAGGGCCACCATGACATGGCTGGGGTATTTGACGTAGGCGTCGTCTTTGACCAGCAGCATTGGGCAGGAGGCGAGCTGGAACACATATTGGCTCACCGAGTTCTGCAAAATGGCCATGATGCGGTTGCGCCCCCGGGATCCCATGACAATTAAGGGATTGGGCATAGACTCGGCCACCTGCAGCACCACCACCTTGGGATCCCCTTCCACCAGTTGCGTGCTGATCTTTAGCCCTGGGCGGGGGGGGAAAGTCTGCAGGGTTTGGGCCAGCAGTTCCTGCCCCTTTTGCCAGGCAGCCCGCATCTCCTCGGCAGAGGTCTGGGAAGGCACCGCATGCAGCAATGTCACGTGGCACTGGGCAAAGGCCGGCAGAGACAGAAGGGTATGCACCATTTGCTCAGTGGGGCCGCTGCCATCGATGGCGGCAATGAGGTTCTCAAATCGAGACATGGGATCCGTTCTCCGGGCCGTAGTTTGCCAAGACTCATCCTAGATCTGCCCCTGCGGATCCCTGTTACCGTAGGGGATATCCTGCAACATTTTGTTTGGTTTCAGTAACTTAGCCACACATAGCCGGTAAAGCCGCCGCCGGCGTTGGTGTTGCGGCCGGTCAAGAATTGAAACCCTCCCAAGCCCAGCGTTAACCCTCCCTCCAACCGCCAGTTGAGCTGGCCAGAAAGCTTGAGGTTGTCGTAGTCGGGATCCTGAACGGCCAAATCCCCGAACAACAAAGGCGCGCCGTTGCCCAACGTAAAATCCCCATCCAGGGCCAGGATGGCCTGCAGCTCAGGAGTCAGGTCTGCCCCGAAGGTCAGGTTGGCCTTGACCCGATCCCCGGGATAGCCCAAGTAATCTCGGAACGTGAGGCAGGAGTCGAAAAAGGCAGGCAGGGATCCCAACTGGGTATTGGCCGCCACCCCAACTTTGAGATCGTAGCCGAAAACACCGTACCCCAAGGGCAGGGGAATGTCTTGGGTGGCATATCCGGGCGGGATCAAGGCCGTTAGCTGAGCCGAGAAGAAGGGATCCCCGTTCCCCCAAGTATGGCGCAGGCCCAGTTCCAGATCCCGCAGGCCCTGGTTGCGCTGGGTAACGGTGTCAGCCCCGCTGGCAAAGCGATTTTCGATGAAAACGTAGCTGGTGTTGAGGTTGAGAGTGAGCTGATCGCTAAGGCCAGTCTCGGCGAAAAGGTTGAGGCGGGTTTCTCCGTACTCCGAAAGGGCCGGCTGCAGGCGTCCCCCCTGATCAAAGCGGGTGCGAGGCCGATAGACCTCCGGCTGCAGCGAAAAAAAAGTCTTGCCGGCACCGCGGGGAAAACCGCATCCTGCCCAGGCCGGCAGCTCCGGCGGCATTGCACTAACCACTAGACTCGCCAGCAGGCTTGCCCTTAGAAATCTCAGCTTCTCCATGGCAGGGATCCCGGCAGCTTCAGGGGGATTGTATCCCTAGGATCAAGATTTGGGCCAAGATCCGGGACAAAACCGGCTTTGGAACGACTGCTAACTATGAGGTGGCAGCCGGTAGGCCCACCTGTGCCCGGAATTGGCGAGCGGCGGTCAGCGCTCCGAAGGGATCCCCCTTATACAGGCCGTAGTGCATGAGAGAAAAGCGCCGCAGCCCCAGTTGAGACACTTCCTGCAGCCACTCCGGCTGGCTCATGAGCTGAAAGTCTGTATGGACGGTGTCGGCCCGTCCGCCGCTGGGGTGCTTGTCCTTAATCGATGGCTCGTAGTGGGCCAACATCAGGTTGGAGTGGATGGGGGAAAACAGGCGGCAACAGAGGCGGATCTGCTCCGGGTTACCGGGATCCGGGCCGTTCAACTCTGGATTAAACTCTCCGGGCCGCCGCTGGCGCATCGACTGGAAGGCGATCCCGTCCATTTGGCTCATAGTCTCGGCAAAGGGCTCCACCATGCTGCGGCCTGCCCCCTGGGAAGGGTCGTCAAAGGTGGCAATCCAGCCCCCCCAGCACAGGGCCACTTCGGCCTCTGGCAGCCGCTCTTTGATGGCCTGTCGGGCTTTGAGGACATTGCGCATCAGGGCTTGGTAGTAGAAAGCAGTGTCGGCGTTGTAGGTATCTGCTGGGATCCGCCAATAGGAAAACTCCGTGGCCAGGCTCCAATAGGTAGGGCGGCCCTGAGGATTGGCTTGGGCAATATAGCCCGCCAGCTCGGCCACGTCCTCCACAAATTGCGGGGAGATGTGATAGTCGCCGCAGGGGCGGTGGGTGTCGTCTTCCCAGGTGATGACATGCAGGGTATAGCCCCGCTCAAACCACTGCCGCAAGAGCCCAGCCTGGTGCCAGTTGCGCCAAAAGGAGAGATCTCCCTGGCGGTGATCAAAGCTGTTCAGCCAACCGCTCAGGAAATGGGGATCCCACCCCTGCGCCACTGCCGCCACCTGCGGATCCGACTCGATTTCCCAGAGGAAGCGACCGGGATCCTCGCCAATGCCCACCTGCCAGCGGGCCAGCAGCTCTGACAAGTTCATGCTTCCCGTCTCGGCATTTTCCGGGCTGCGACTCCCCTGCTGACTCAAAAACTCCTGGCCACAGCCGGCAACCCCATAGGCAGCCAGCAGCGCTCCGCCCGCTTGCAGCACCTGTCGCCGCTGCCAGGATCGTCTCCTTTTCATCTCCTCTCCTCCTGCGGTTCCTCTTGGTGTTGGCGAGCCCACAGCCGCACTTGGGGGGAGCTATAAACCTCCCTGAAGCCCGGCAGCCCCTCAAAATTGAGCTCAGGCCAAAATTGCAGGATGCGATCGGCGCTCCGCAAGGGATCCGCCAGCCCCGCTACCAAGAGGTAGTCCACCCTTTCCTGGGGATGCTGAAGGGCCAGGGCAAACTCGTACTGGTGAGGAGTAAGGAAAGAGCGGGGATCCCTTGCCCAAAAGATAGCCTCAAAGTGGATGTCGTCGTCCACCAGCACTTTTTGTCCGGGCAACAGGTGGCGATAGAGATACTGCCCAACCTGGCGCTTTTCCTGCCGCAGCCTCCGCCAGTCTTCTAGGGCTTGCCCAGCAGAGGTTACTTCATACAGGTTTTGGGCAGCTTCCAACTCGCCACTAAGGGGCACTACCCCTGCCACCAGCCGCTCCCAGAGATCCCGCTCCTCGGCCACCAGGGGCATGAGGAAACCCGGCTCTTGGCTCACCCCATAACCGGCAGTGAGGCAGTTCAACCCCAAGAGGGCAGTGATCAACAGGCGCTTAGCCCAGCCGGGGCCGGCTCCGCGACACAAGTAGGCGCCCATCAGCAAAGGCAGCGGCACCCAGAAAAGGCCAAAGCGGCTCAGCTCCCGCAAAAACAGCCCCTGCCCTAGAGAAGCCAGCAGGATGACCAGCGGCATCCCCCAGACCAGAGCCCATACCCAGCGACCCGGGCCTCGGCCCAGCAGGGATCCCAGCCCCAACAGCAGATAGGCAGGGGCCAGCACCGCCAGCCATTTCCCAGCCTCCAGCACCCCCCGCCAGCCACCCGCCTGCTGCAAGTCTTCCCGCAATTGCGGCAGCCGCAGACCGCTGCCCACCTGGTAGGTGAAAGCCCAGGGATCCCCTACCGACAGCCAATTCACATACAGCCAGCTCAGGATCAAGGCTAGGCTGACAAAGCCGGCCACCAACAGCGAGGCCCAGCGAAACCCCCAGACTTCTCGGCGAAAGGCCACCAGCAGCAGCATCCCCGCCCAGGGCAGCAGCCATCCGCTTTCCCAGCGCAGCACCATCAGGGGCCCCAGCGCCAGCCCAACGAGCAGCAGCCTCAGGGTAATAGGCAGCTCATCCCCTGCCGCCACTGACTTCCCCGCTGCTCGTTTCTCGTCAGCCAGGGGAAACAACAAGGCCATGTTTACCCCCAGCAAAAGCGAGGTGGCCGTCCAAGCGGGGCTGCGCAGCAGCATCAAGATCAAAGCCGGCTGCAGCATCATCAACAAACCCCACAGCCAGCGCCATCCCACTTCCACCGGCAAACGGCGTAACTGCCGCCACACCCAGCCCAGCACCAGAGAGCCGAAGACAGTCTGCAACAACAGCGGGGATCGTCCCAGAATGGCCGTAGCCAGCACCAGCAAGGGAGGAAAGGTGGTGCCCACAATGGGCAGGCGCGGATCCGGCCCCAAAACCGCCACGGATCCCTTGTAGCCGAGAAACTGCATCTCCAAGCTCACCCAGCCCCAGCCCTCCTTCAAACCCCACAGAAGGCTAGCCAGCAGCAGAAACAGGATCCCGGTAGACCCGAAGAGCCGCAAGAAAGCCCTGAGCTTGGTGAGAAACATGGGTTGCTTTAACGACTTCAAGAAGTTAGAAGGCAACTCATTCAACAGCGAATCAAGCCTTAAGAGTTGTCTGATGAGAACAAGTTTCAGAAAAAGTATGGGGATGGGCTGACGTGTCTGGGAACTGGACACAGGGCTAGATTAGCATTCCCTGGCCTGAGAGACTTTATCTACGAGTTTTGGCGTAGGCCAATTCAGCCATATTGTCGATGAGGAGGTCTCGGACGCTGAGAGAGAATGAGGGTGACTTTGCAAGGACATGATCTTATGTTGCAGGCTGTGCGGGACGTGAATGATGCAGCAGTTCCAGCGCTTGAGCTGGTACCCTCTCAAGCAGAAACCCGTCCTTGGGGATCCTTCTGGGTTTTGGATGAAGGCCCGATGTACAAGATCAAGCGCATCGAGGTGAAGCCTGGCCATCGGCTCAGCCTGCAGATGCACTACCACCGCAGCGAGCACTGGATCGTGGTCAGGGGCACAGCGAAGGTTACCCGTGGAGAAGAGGTGATGCTGCTGAGCTCCAACGAGTCCACCTACATTCCCCCCTGCACCAAGCACCGCCTGGAAAACCCCGGCACCCTTCCCTTGGTGTTGATCGAGGTGCAAAACGGGGAATACCTCGGGGAGGACGACATCGTGCGCTTTGAGGATGACTACGCCCGCCAGTAGAGGGATCCCCTGGGCATCCGAATCTACGGTTTGTGCGTAAAGACCCCCGAAAGCTTACAGATTTCTGCATGTTGGGCAAACTTGGGTCAGGTGGGCCAAGGGGCTTGCCTGCACTAGACAAGTGAGGGATAAGCAAGAGGGGGTCAAGGTGACGCAGAAGGCAAGGCAGTGGGCTTTGTGGGTTGCCGGTTTGCTTTGGTGTTGCGGGCCGACGGCTGTCCACGCAGCGGAAACCATCTCTCTGCAAAGGTTGGGCTACGACCGCTCGGTGCTGCTGCAGGGATCCAACCCGCGCCTGGATGTTACTGTCCCTGCCCCCCTCAACGGCCTTGACCCCGAGGCCAGCTTTGTGCAGTTGCGCCTGGATCCCTCGCCGGTGTTGAAACCTACGTCCACGGTGCGGGTGCTGATCAATGACGAGCTGGCGGGTATCTTCCTGGTGCAAGATCTGCGGCAGGAGCCGGTGGTGCGAGTGCCCATCCCCAGCTTGGCGTGGAGCGAGCGCTTCATCACCCTATCGGTGCAGCCTTTTTTGAGCATTACTGACGACATCTGTGCCGACTTGAATACCGGCAACCTGCTGCTGACGGTGGGGCGGGATAGTTTCTTTGAGCTGGTGCCCCGCGCTCCCGATGCCACAGTGGCCGGTTTTCTGGGCCGGCTGTATCCTCAGGTTACTTTGGTAGTGCCGGCCAATCCTTCCTCTGAGACGGCGGAAGCAGCTCTGTGGCTGTACAGCCTCCTTTCTCACCTGTTTCCGCAAACGCCCATCCTGTGGAGCAATCGTCCGGCGCAAGGGCCACAGGTGATCTTGGAGCCGGCGGACTTCACCCCCCACTTGCAGCATCAAATTACCCCAGAGGGATCCCGCCTGCGAGTGGCCGCCCGCCGGGAAGCTATTCTTGCTCTCTATGAAGAATGGAAGCGGGCGGGGCTGGTCAGCCGCGGCATCCAGGTGACAAGGGTGGCGGATCTGGAGAGAGCGCTCAGGGCCAACCGCCTCAGCCTGCGAGAGCTGGGGATCGTGGATCCCATGTTGCGGGGGTTTGGCAGCCAGTCTTTGGTCTTCAACTTCAACCTGTCCCAATTGGGGGGGCGGCCGCGGGATCTGGCGGCGCAACTAGACGTCATTATGAACCCGGTGGATGGCCGAGTGGGGGATCGCCTCACCGGCTACGTGTTCTTGAATGGCGTTCTGTTGCGCACCTACAACCTGACAGGCCGCACCCAGCTCAACGAAACTGTGACCCTGCCCACCCGCCTGCTGCGCCGCTTTAATCAACTGGAGCTCCGCTTTGACTATGGCGCCAGCCCCGGTAATTGCCAGGGATCCCTGACCCCGCTGACTTTGCAAGTGCGTTCCGATAGCTCTGGCCTTCTCTGGAGCGGCTACCAAGCCCCTAGCGGCGAGCTGCAGGAGATCCCGGCGGTGCTGCAGGGATCCGGACGGGTTGGGCTGGGGGATCCCCAACTGCTGCCGGCTGCCGCCTACCTGGTCGGTGCCCTCAGCCGGCTGGCTGCCCGACCCCTGCTGCCCACCCTTGAGGTTTTGCCCAAAGAGGAAGCCAACCTGGAGACGGGGAACTTTGCCTGGCAGGTGATCGTGGCCGGGCCGGAGCAGGTGGAGCTTAATAGCCCCATCCGGTTGGGATCCCAGTTTGAAATCATCAATCCCCTCAACCGGCAGGTGGCCTTGGCCGCTCAGCCTCAAGAAAACCTCGGCCTTTTGCAGTACTTTCTCCTGAAAGGTAAGCCGAACCTTTGGCTTTCCTGGTGGGGATCTGACCCGGCTTTGGCAGAGCGCCTCAGCCGCGGCCTTGCCGATCCGCGCACCCGCCTGGCCAGCCAGCTACAGGGAAACGTGCTCACCGCCTATGCCGCTGCCCCCGATCTCACCCAAGTGCAAAGCTGGGATCTCACGCCGGCAGGCTATCGAGTGCGCTACCCTGGTCGCTTCAGTTGGCAGCTTTTGTTGTGGCAATACCGCTATTGGTTAGTGCTGCTGCTGGCCCTTTTGCTGGCAGTAGGAGCCTGGAATACCTACCAACGCTTGGCCCGCCGCCCTGAGTCGCCCACCCTTTCCTAGGGGGGTTGGCAGAGGACTTCCGGTTAAACCAGACTTGAGCCAAGCAAGGACTCCGTCCCACTTGCGCGAATAGGGTTTCCAGCCATGCTCCAGTCCCTCAAATCCTCGCTTTTGCGCACGGGCTACCTTACCCGGCAGCAATTGGCTGAGGCTGAGGAGTATCGCGAAGCAGCTAGTTGCTCCTTGCCTAGGGCTCTTTGGAGCTTGCGAGTCATGCACCCGGGCAAGTTTGTCAACTTGTGTCGCCAGATTCTGGACCGGCCTAGGCTGAGAGACTGGCTGCTCAAGCACTCCCTAGATCCAGAGCTGCCTTGGCTGATTGAGCCTATTGATTTGGTGCCGGTGCGCTTTTTGCCCTGTGGTTGGCTTGACCCGCAAACTGTTGTGGTGGCCACAGAAGAGCCGGGCTTCCCCGCCATTTGGCAGTCTGTGAAACACCTGTGCCCGGAAGCAGAAAAACTCTGGGAGATCCCAGCCACTGAAAAGCAGATCCTGACGGTCATCCTTGAGCGCAAGCTGGCCGCCGAGCTGCTGGGCAGCCGTCTTACCTTAGAGCAGTGGCAGCAGGCTTTGGAGATCCGCCGCCGCACCGGCTCCAGCCTGGGGCAGGTGCTGACCCGGCTGAGCTACCTCTCCACCCCCGAGTATCTCAGCATCCTAGCCCATTTGCTGGGCTACCCCGCTGTCTCAGAACTAATGGGGACAGGGCTGCTCCACCGCGACGAGAGCCTGAGCCGGCAGTTTGATCCCGAGGTGATGATGCGCCACCTCTTCTACCCCTTGAGCTGGACGGATGAGCACACCCTTACAGTGATGGTCAATGACCCCCTGGACTGGGCGGTGGATGAGCTGCTCTACAGCTGGCGGCCAGGCTTGCGGATTGAAAAGGTGCTGGGCACCGAGCAGGATATCACGCAACTGCTCAGCCAAGACCAGGGATCCCGCTTCAGCCAAGAGGCGGTGTACAAGCTGATGGCCCGCCTGCCGGAGGAATCGGCCTCGCGGGTGTTTACTCCTTCTCAGATTGCGGTGGGCTACGGCCTGCTGCTGCTATTTCTATTGGGGTTGGCCACTGCTCCCTGGACGACTCTGACCATTTTGGTGCTGCTGATCAATCTTTTTTACGTCGCTTCGATCCTGTTCAAACTGCTGCTCAGCCTAGTGGGATCCGCCGATCGCTTCCACCAGATTACCGATGAAGAAGTGGCCGCCCTCGATGACCGCACCTTGCCCATCTACACCATCCTGGTGCCGGTCTACAAAGAGCCGGAAGTAATGCCGATTTTGATCAAGTCTCTCTCCAAGCTGGATTACCCCCATGAGCGCTTAGATGTGCTCATCTTGCTAGAAGAAAACGACCGCGCCACCATTGAGGCGGCCCGGGCTGCCAAGCCCCCCCGCTACGTGCGCCTGCTGCTGGTACCGGATAGCAAGCCCAAGACCAAACCCAAAGCCTGCAACTACGGCCTGGCCTTTGCCCGTGGCGAATATCTCACCATCTACGACGCTGAAGATATTCCTGACCCAGATCAACTCAAAAAAGCGGTCATCGCCTTCCAGAAAGGGGATCCCAGCTTGGTCTGCGTCCAGGCTGCCCTCAACTACTTCAACCGCAGCGAGAACTTCCTCACCCGCATGTTCACCCTGGAGTATTCCTATTGGTTTGATTACCTTCTGCCGGGTTTGGAAACTCTGAGAATGCCGATCCCCTTGGGTGGCACCAGCAACCACTTTCGCACTGACCGCCTGCGGGAGCTGCAGGGATGGGATCCGTTCAACGTCACTGAAGACGCCGACTTGGGCATCCGCGCCAGCCAGCACGGCTATACCGTGGGCGTGATCAACTCCACCACCTACGAAGAGGCCAACTGTGCCGTTAAAAACTGGATCCGGCAGCGCTCCCGCTGGATCAAAGGCTACATGCAAACTTGGCTGGTCCACAACCGCAACCCCCTGCGCTCCTTGCGCAAGCTGGGCCTCAAAAACTGGCTATCCTACCAATTTTTTATCGGGGGCAGCTTCTTTACCTTTCTCACCAGCCCCATCATGTGGCTGCTGTTTATTTACTGGCTGCTCACCCGCGCCCATTGGCTGCAAAACCTATTTCCCAGTTGGCTGGTTTATCTGGGCTTGTTTAACCTCCTGGTGGGCAATGCCATTGGGATTTACCTCAACTTGGTGGCCGTTTTCCGGCGAGGGTACTACGATCTGGCCTTCTATGCCCTGCTCAACCCCATCTACTGGCAACTGCACTCTATGGCAGCTTACATGGCTCTGTGGCAGCTTTTCACCAAGCCCTTCTACTGGGAAAAGACCATCCACGGCCTGAGCAAGTTTACCCACGCCAAAGTCCAGGAAGCTGCTCACAAAGCAGCCTAGGCTACTGAATCGGTTTCCCAAGCAGTGGCGACGAAGTGAGGCCAGCCAGCACCCTTCTAGAAGCTGTAGTCCGAGTCTACGATCACAGCACAACCACTGGGGTGGAGACAGCTAGCCATGATCACCTTGACAGAAAAGTTGCCCTCGTAGGGCGCCTGCACGATGGGGAAATCGTCCAACAGTTCGTCTGCAGCCACCACCTGACCGCTGGCATCGTAAAGCACCAGATCCACATCGAAGCAATCCTGGTCGCACTGCGCCCAGATGTTTTCACCTCGGTAGAAATAGCCTGTAACTACGGTCGATTGTCCATTAAGAAGCCACAAACTACGGCTCTGAGCCCAGGCGGCAGCGCCCCCGATAACTGTGGCCGCTCCTATTAAGCTTGCCACCAACCAGCCCCGCACCGAAGCCATAAGACTGCCCTCCTACTGAAAAACGGAGAAAGAATAGATTTTCTACAGGGATCCACCTCAACGCCCACACTCTAGCACCCAGATCCGTTTCTCCCGAATGATTCAGATCACGTTAAGGATCTTAAGAATCTCATGCTGAAAATCGCGAAAAAGAGTTACAAAAAAAGGGATCCCGAGTAGAGCAGGGATCCCTTAATTCTGATTGACAATCCGGCGCAGCTGGCTCATCGGTTGAGCCGACTTCTTTATTGTGGTTTTATTGTGGCAAGCTCAGTTCCCCCCTTCGCCCTAAGGGATCCGTCAAAACACTGCCGGCGGGGCCTTTGATTTGAATGGTGCAGCGGCTGCCGGACACTTCAATAACGTTGTAGTTGGGCACCGCCAGCTCCAAAAAGCGCAAGTTGCCCGTCGTTACCCCTGGGATCCCGCTCACTTGCGGATTGGTCGGGTTCACCGGTGCCAAAAAGCCGTTCACAATCCGGTAATACAGGCGGCTGGCATTGGGGATCCCCAGTTGATTGCCCAGCTCGTCAATGCTCAGGGCCGTAACGCTCCGCCCGGTGGGGCCAGTCCACACTTCCCAGATGGGGTTGCTGCTGCCGGGGTTGACCTGGCCGATGAAGCCGGCATGGTTGTTGCCGGTCAAGAACACCACGTTGCGGATGTTGTTGCTCTCGATAAAGTCAATGACTTCCTGCCGCTCCAGCCAGTAGCCTTCCCAAACATCGTTGGAGCGGAAGTAGGTCACCGTGATGGGAAACTCGCTGACGATGAACTTGTAGGTGGCGGTGGAGTTGCGCAGGCCGTTGAACAGCCACTGCTTCTGCGGATTGCCCAAGAGGGTACGGGGCGTGCGGCGCAGCAGGTTAAACAGGGCTTGTTCGGAGCCGGGTGGGCCGAAGAAAAGGGTTTCCTGTTCGGGCGTAAGACGAATGCCAGCCAGCTCCAAAAAGCGCTGCCGGGTCAGGCCGGGGGGCAAAATGGGCAAAATGGGGGTGACCGCCGCCAAATCCCGGTACTGGCGCAGATCCAGGATAAAGACTTCGGCATTGGCCCCGTAGCGGAAGCTGCGAAACAGCCGATCCCGGCTATCCACACCGGCCACATCTGTCAGGTTGGGGGTAATGGGGTTGTACTCAAAAAAAGCCTGGTAGCCCAGCACCTTGAGATCTTCCACATCGCGGGTTTGCCCGGTGGTGTCGTTCAGCTGAGTGGCCCGGCCACCGCGGGCCTTCTGGCCACTGTAGTTGTCAATCACCTCGTGATCGTCCCAGTTGACAACAAAGGAAGTCCGGCCAAACAGTTGCGCGAACTCCCGCCCGGCATAGTTGGGATCCCGCTGATCCCGATAGAGGCTGCGGTAGAACTCCAGATTGCCGATGGGATCTAACCCCAGCCAGAAGCGATCGGCGTAGACGGTATCGCCGTTAAAGGAAATGAAATCGATATCGCCGCGGCTGACTTCTGCCAGCATGGCTGCCCCAATAGGAAAGGGAGGCTCGTTGGCACAACTGATGTGTAAGAAGCGAATGGGTCGTCCATCCCCAGGAGCTGGCAGGGTGCGAAACTGGCCTACAGGGCTGGTAAACCCCTCGCTGACAAACCGGTAGAAGTAGCGCTGCGCTGGCCTCAAGCCGGTGACGACGGCGCGGGCAATGTAGTCGCCTGGCTCAGTGCGGTAGTTGCGGCCCGCCACACGGCGAGCAGTAAGCGAAACTTGTTGCGAAATGGGGTTGAACTCGGAATTCTCAGCCACCTGCAACGTCACCGCAACCGTATCTGTCGCGCTGGCCGGGATCACCCGCGTGGAAAGCACCGCCCCTTCCGAGGTGGGATCCCCGGCAAATACCCCTTGGGGAAATCCAGGCTCTCCCAGGGGGGGAATCGAGGAACTGGAGGTGCCTCCACAGGCAGCCAGGGCGGCTGCCCCACCTCCAAACATCAGCAACTGCAGGAAAAAGCGACGGGAACGCAGGGAACTCATAGGGCCCACCTCAGGGACACAGGCAAATGTAAAGGGATCCGCAACAAAGGCCAATCGCCTTTTTAGTCAAGCACTTTTGCCCCCAAGCTGAGGTTGTGGGCAGGTGAAGGTTGGGTTAGGGTTGGTTTAACGGCTCTGACCCCTGCGCCCAGGTTCCCCACGGCCTTTTCACAGAGCTTGCTGAGAAGGCTAAAATTTCATTACAGTTTTTCCTGCTTTTGCCCCATTTTTGCGGTTTTGCGTTCCTTAGACTTCTTGTTGACCCTGCCGAAGGAGGGATCGTCGTGGCTACGGAGACTCTGGTCAAGCCTTCTGTAACCCCAAAGCACATGCCCATGTACCGGGTGTTGCTGCACAACGACGATGTCAACACCATGGAGTACGTGGTGCAGGTGCTGGTGAAGGTGATCCCGGCGATGATGCCGCCGCAAGCCACTGAGATCATGCTGGAAGCCCACCACAACGGCGTTGCTGTGGTGATCGTGGTGCCGCGGGAGCACGCGGAGTTTTACTGTGAGCAGTTGCGTCAGCACGGCCTCACCAGCTCCATTGAGCCGGAACGCTAAGCAGGAGCGGTTGGGGTGGGCCTGCTGATTGCAAAACTCAAGGCTTTGCCCTTGCCGCTGCGGCTGTTGCTGTTTTTGGGGATCCCCCTCCTAGCCTGGCTGCCGTGGGTCGGGCTGGGGGGGTGGTTTTTTCCGGAAGCGCGAGCCTACCTGTGGCTGCCCCTGTATGCCTTGCTGCTGGTCTGGCTGGGGCTGTGGGGATCTGGATTTGCTGCCTATGGGCTAGATAGCAGTTGGGCCTGTCGGGGCGGGATCCTCTGGGGCCTGGGGATCGGGGTCGGGGGGCTTTTCTTGCTTTTGGGCCTGGAGGGATCCCTGGGTTGGCTGAGTTGGAGGGCGGTAGGAGGGGGATCCCTGCTGGTCTATGGGTTGCTGGGGTTGCTTTTGGGCTTGGGGGTGGCGCTGGCGGAGGAGCTGTTTTTTCGCGGCTGGCTGCTGCAGGAGATGCTGCTGGACTACGGTTGCAGCACTGCGGTGTGGGGATCCAGCTTCCTGTTTGCTATGGCCCATTTCCTGAAGCCTTTGCCTGAGATTCTCGCCACCTGGCCGCAATTTCCCGGACTGTGGCTGATGGGGCTGCTGCTGGTGCAGGCGAGGGTCTGGAACCAAAACAAGCTGGGCTTAAGCCTGGGGCTGCACGCGGGTTGGGTATGGGGCATGGTCTGGGTCAACAACTTGGCCTGGATAGACTACACCGGCAGGGTGCCCGAGTGGCTGACCGGGATCGGCGGCAACCCCTTGGCCGGGCTGATGGGCTTGCTTTTTCTAGGAGGGACTTTCGCATTTCTCAACGGCCTGGCTCAAGCTGGCTGGCTACCGGCAGACCTGGAAAAGCGTTGATTGAGCTGATCGATAAAGAATAACCTACTCTCCCCAAGGCCCTTCCTCGTAGTAGGCGGTCACCTGCTCCTTGGGCGGCTGGGTAAGCAAGCTTACGCCAATTAACACCCCACTGCCGATCACCACTGCCGGGATTACGGGTAACCAGCCCCCTGTCCAAGCCCGCGGCAACAGACCCGACAGCCAACCTAAAGTCAGGCCACTGGAGACGAGGGCCCCGGCTACAGCCCCAGCGCGGGTAGCCCGCTTCCAGTACAGACCGGCTATCAGGATTGGGAACAGCATGGCATTTCCCTGAAAGCTCCAGGTGGCGATCTCCACAATCAGCCCCGGCGGGTTAAGGGCAATGGCAAAAGAGGCCAAACCGATCCCCAGCACCACCCAGCGTCCCAATTGTTCTTCTTGGTGGGGGGAAAGCTGGCGTCTAAAGAGGGTCACTACCAGATCCCGCGTTACCAACGAGCTGGCCGTAAGGAGCTGTGAGTCTGCCGTGGACATGAGGGCGGCCAGAGCTGCTGTAATCACCACCGCTGCCACACCGCCGGGCAGAGTTTGCAACATCAGGGGCATGATCTGGTCCGCTTTCTCCAGGCCGGGAAAAGCCAGGCGGCCCCAAACCCCAAGAAGAGCTGCCGGGAAAAAGACCAGCAGAATCAGCAGCGGCCAGACTACCATCAGGGTCTTGAAGGGATGAGCACTCCTGGCCATGTAAAAGCGCTGGAAAAATTGTGGGAAAAGGGGAGTGGCCATGAAAAACAGCAGTTGATTGCCGAGTAACCCTTGCCAGCTCCAGCGTCCTTGGGGGCCGGGCAAGCTCAGCCAGGGATCCAGTTCGCTACCCGCTTCTCTCCCTAGGGAGAAAGCCACTGCAACAAAGGCCACCCCCATCCCCAGAATCAAGATGATCCCCTGCACCACGTCCGTCCAGACCACCGCCTGGGATCCGCCAAAGAGCACATACCCCAAGATCACCAGCGCCACCACCACCGCCAAGGGCCAGTAGGGGATCCCCTCCCCCAACACCGCCGCCAGGGTGCGGGCTCCGCCAATGATCTGGATGCTGATGTAGGGGGCGGTAAACATCAGGGCGCTAAGGCAGTAGAGTAGAGCCAAAAGAGGGCTGTTGAAGCGGTGGCCGAAAAACTCGGAAGGGGTGATGAAGCCAAAGTGTTGGGCTGCTAGCCATACCCGGTAGCCCACCCACAAAAACAGCCCCGAAATGAGGGCGGTGGTCACCCCCACCCCCAGGAAGATCCCTAGGCCGTGGGTATAGGCATCTGCCGGCACCCCAATGAAGGTAAAGGCACTGAGCAGCGTCGCCAGCGTCGTCAAGGTTAGAGCCAGGGATCCCAGACCCCGCCCCGCCAAAAAGTAGCTAACCGGATCCCGACCGCTGTGGCGATAGCTCCAGAAGCCGATGGCTGCCAGCAGCAGCAAGTACACCCCCACCACACCCAGACTCAAAACCGTGTTACTCATCTCCGCCTCTCGGCCAGCAAACGCGCACAATGTAGAAGTTAAGAGGTACCAACAGCAGGACAGCCAATCCCGCCAGCCAATACCAGGCCGGGATCCCCAAAAACTGGGGCTGGGCCGAGCGGGATCCCACCCAGGTCAACAGCCACAGCAGGGGATAGGCCCCCCACACCCAAGCTTGGCGCATCCGCCCAAACCGCAGCTGCCTTGATCCTTGAAGGTTACCGGCGGGATCCAACCCTGACATCTACCCATCTCCTGCTTTTTTGCCAAGCGTTCCTTTTGCCAATCATTTAAGATACAGCCACTACTGCGCAGAGCTAAATTGTCTTTTCCCCTTTCCCCTTCAGATCCTGTTGGCAAGAGGGAGCCTTCCCGTGGGCCAGGCCATGAAGAACGGGAGCGGCCCTACTGGCTAGCTTGGGCCCGCATCAAAGGGATTGGCCCCCACCGGCTCAAGCGGCTGGCGGAGTTTTTTGGATCCCTGGAGCGGGCTTGGCAAGCGGATGCCCCGGCCCTGCGGCAGGTGGAAGGCATTGGCCCCACCCTGGCCCAGGCTATTGTCTCTGCCCGTCCTGGCCTTGATCCCGAGCAGATCCTGGAGGAAACCCTCAAAGCGGGGATCCCCTTTCTCACGCCTGCAGATCCGGACTATCCGCCGCTGCTGTGGGAGGTGCCAGATCCCCCGCCCATTCTCTATGCCCTAGGAGAATGTCCCAATTGGCAACAGCCGGCTATTGCCATCGTCGGCACCCGCGCCCCTACGGCCTACGGTCGACAGTGGACCCAGAAAGTCAGCGCTGCCCTGGCGGAAGCTGGCTGTGTGGTGGTCTCGGGGCTGGCAACGGGGATCGACGGCATTGCCCACCAGGCCTGTCTGGATGCCGGCGGCAAGACGGTGGCCGTGGTGGGAACGGGGGTGGACAAAGTTTACCCAGCTCACCATCAAGCTCTCTACCGGCGCATCCTGGCCCAAGGGGCCATCCTCAGCGAATATCCCCCCGGCACGCCACCGGCCAAGGAGCATTTTCCCCAGCGCAACCGCATCATTGCCGGCCTCTGCCGCGCCACTTTGGTGATGGAGGCTCCGGAAACCTCGGGAGCGCTAATTACTGCTCACCTGGCCAACCACTACGGTCGGGAAGTGTATGCCCTGCCGGGGAACATCGACACGGCAGCAGCCCGCGGCTGCCTGCAGCTCATCCGCGACGGCGCCGGCATGATCCTGGGGATCGAGGAGCTGTTGAAAGACTTGGGCCTCCTCCAGGGATCCCCTGTGCTAAAGCAGCCCTCGTCCACTGGCCCCAGCGATCCCCAACAGCAACTGCTCTGGCAGCTGCTAGGGGAGGGCATCCTCAGCCTCGATGCCCTGGCCCAGGCTAGCCAGATGGATATTGCCACCCTTTCCAGTACCCTGCTGCTTATGGAATTGGAAGGCTGGCTGGTACAACTGCCGGGGATGCGCTACCAGCGGGCTCGCTGAGGCTGGATCCCTGCACTGCTTCTCCGATAGGAGCACGGCAAGCGGGATCCTCGTGGCGGGGGTTGTTCACATAGGTGCTGACCGGATAAGCCGCCATGGCTTCTGCTGGGTAGGGGCGGAGCAAGGGCAAAAGCAGCTTGGGATCCTGCACCTGGGGATCCAGCCAGAGGTCGTAGTCGTTTTCCGTCAAAATCACGGGCATCCGCTCGTGAAAAAGCTGCATCAGACGGTTGGCAGCGGTGTTGAGGATGGCACAGGTTTCCACCTCCACCCCCTCTGGACTGCGCCAGCGTTCCCAAATCCCGGCAAAGGCAAATACCGGTCGATCCAGCAGGTGAAACCAGTAGGGTTGTCTGCCCTTCTTGCCTGTACCCTGGTCGGCCCACTCGTAGAAGCCATCTGCCGGGATCAGGCAGCGACGACGGCGGAAAGCTTCGCGGAAAGAAGGCTTCTCGGCCACCGTTTCAGAACGAGCATTGATCAACCCGGCCTTGGCGGCTTGGCTCCAAGCGGGGATCAGGCCCCAGCGAAAATGGGTTGCCTTGCGCTGAAGGGATCCCGCCACCACCGCCAGCACCGGCTGAGAAGGAGCGATGTTATACCGGGGGACAGCTGCCCTTTCTTGGGCTGCCGCCGGCAAGCCGAAATGCTGCATCAGCACTTCTGGGGCCACTGCCAGGCTAAACCGTCCACACATGTTTGTCCCCCAGTCGCTCACCCCAAATGGCCTGCCGACAGGATCCCCTAAACCTTGGTGGAAATGCCCAGCAGTTGCAAGATCCCGCGCAGGGGAATCTCCACCCACTCGGGGCGGTGGTTCAACTCATAGCCCAGCTCGTAAATGGCTTTTTCCAGCAGATAGGCGTCCAACAACACCTCTATCTCTTGCAGGCTGCGGGGCAAAAAAGCCGCTTGGGAAGCCACCTGCAGATATTCGGCCAAAAAGCCCGCGCAGACCCAGCGGTGCCAAAACTGGGCCCACCGCATCATGTCGGGGCAGTGGTCGGCGCAGACCAAGCCGCTCTCCAGTTGCTGGCGCAAAGCTGTGTGGACAGCATAGTGGAAGGATCGCAGCATCCCCGCCACATCCCGTAAGGGGCAACGCTTGAGACGCCGTTCGCCCAAAGAGCGGGCCGGCTCCCCTTCAAAGTCGATGATGACAAAGTCTTTGCCGGTAAACAGCACCTGGCCCAGGTGGTAATCCCCGTGGCAGCGGGTACGCAGGGCGGTGATCTTCCGCTCCAGGATCAGGCGGAAGCGGCTCATGATTTCCCCTTCTTGGTCGCAAACAGCCCGAGCCAAGTTGGCCTCTGCTTCCGGCAGCTTGGGGAGCTGCTTATAAGGACTCCGTCCCGCTGACGCGAACAGCAGCGGAAACACCTGCCCCACCAAGTTGCGCATGGACTGGTAAACGGAGCGCTGGTACAGGCTGGAGAAAGGCTCTGGGGCAAAGTCTTTGTTCTCCGTATCGGCAGCCAGGGCGATGTGCAGCTCGGCGGTGCGCTTGGCCAAGATCCGCACCGATTCTAGGTAGCTGCCGATGGTGGCGTAGGCCAGCTCCGGCAAGGGCTGTTGGGAAAGCTCCAAGAAGGATCCCTGCGGCACGGGCACGGGATCCACCTCTTGGTAGTGAACCAGCACCGCCTCAAAAAATTGCCCCAGGCTGTCCAGGGTGTAGTGCCAGGCATCTCCCTCGTTGGGGATGTACTCCTGCAAAATGGCCAGGGTAATGGGCTGATCGGCGGGATCAAACCCACGGGCCCCGCGACGACGGCGATACTCCAGGGATCCCAGCAGCCGTGGCACCCGCACCTGGGGATGGTGCTCCAGCAGGTAGCGGCCTATCTCCAGCTCTGGGTTTACCCCCTCGGCCACCCGGTGGTAGAGCTTGAGGAGGTAGTGGTTGCCATAGACAACGGAGGCGTAGCTCTGCTCCGCCTTGAGGAGGCGGGGTTCCAGGTCATGCTCAAGGGCAGCAAAGCTAGTGGCCCAGAGCTCTCCCTGACGGTGACGCAGGCGGCCCTGCTGGGCAATTAGCTGCAGCAGCCGCAGCAAGAAGCTTTTGTCAGCCAGAGCGTTGAAAATTACTCCCGCCGGCCCTCCGGCCACTTGCACAGGGAGGATGACCGCCTGGGGCATCTCTAGGCGCAGGTGTACGGCTGCTTCTTGGGTGGCATAGCCCACAGGGAGAGAGTAGAGCTGCGTATCGCCCTCGATAAACTCGGCCTGGAGAAGCAAGATCTGGCTGCCCAGCAAGGACTCCTCTTCTCGGCGGCAGGGGATAGCCTGCAGGATATGGATCGCCTGGAGCTGGCGGTTTTGGGAGCCAAACCAACGACAGCGGTAGAGGTAGTCCGCCAAGACTGCCTCCAGCTGCTTTTGGCTTTCCCCTTGCAAGAGACTGTCCCAACTACCACTTTGAACAACCAGAGGACTACCACTTTGAACAACCAGAGGGACCAGGCGTTCCTGCTCCTCCGCTTTGCTGGGGCTGAGGTGGATGGTCTCCGTTTTGGGCTCAAGGGAAAACCAGTAAAAGGAATGGGGGCCTAGCGTTAGGAAATAGGGCAGTCGCCCAATAGGGGGAAACTCGGTGTGGCCAAAGATCTCCACCGGGATCAATCCTTCCCACGGCGATAGATCCAGCCCCACCCACTGGGCGTAGCGGGAGAGATTGGCCACCACCAAGATGCGCTCATCGCCAAAGGCCCGCATAAAGGCAAGCACCTTGCGATTTTCCGGGTGGAGCAGCTCAAAGGAGCCGCGGCCAAAAGCTTGGAATCGCTTGCGCACGGCGATGAGCCGCTTCATGGTCCACCACAGGGAATGGGGGTTGTTTCGCTGCGCCTCCACATTGACAGCTTCGTAGTGGTACTCGGCGTCGATGACGATGGGCAGGTAGAGCTTCTGAGGGTTGGCCCGCGAAAAGCCGGCGTTGCGGTCGGCGCTCCACTGCATGGGGGTGCGCACGCTATTGCGATCCCCCAGGTAGATGTTGTCCCCCATGCCGATCTCGTCCCCGTAGTAGATGACCGGCGTGCCGGGCAGAGAAAACAGCAGGCTGTTCATCAGCTCGATGCGGCGGCGGCTGTTGCCCAGCAGGGGGGCCAAGCGGCGGCGGATCCCCAGGTTCACCCGCGCGTTGGGATCCTTGGCGTACACCTGGTACATGTAGTCCCGCTCCTCGTCAGTGACCATCTCCAGGGTGAGCTCGTCGTGGTTGCGCAGGAAGAGGGCCCACTGGCAGGTTTCAGGAATGGGAGGGGTTTGTTGCAGGATGTCAATGATGGGGAAGCGATCCTCCATCTGGATGGCCATAAACAGCCGTGGCATGAGGGGAAAGTGGAACTCCATGTGGCACTCGTCCCCATCGCCGAAGTAGGCCACAGCATCTTCTGGCCACTGGTTGGCCTCCGCCAGCAGCATGCGGCCAGGATACCTTTGGTCAATGTGTCGGCGCAGAGCCTTGAGAAAGGCATGGGTCTCCGGTAGGCTCTCGCAGGTGGTGCCCTCCCGCTCGTAGAGATAAGGCACCGCGTCCAGCCGCATGCCATCTACCCCCAAGCTCAGCCAAAAGTCCACCACCTCGAACATGGCTTTTTGTACGGCGGGGTTGTCGTAGTTGAGATCTGGCTGGTGGGAGTAAAAGCGGTGCCAGTAGTAAGCCTTGGCCGCTGAATCCCAGGTCCAGTTGGAGGCTTCAAAGTCTTGAAAGATAATGCGGGCCTCTTTGTACTTTTCGGGGGTATCGCTCCAAACGTAAAAGTCCCGCTCGGGGGTGCCGGGGGCAGCTCGTCTGGCCCGCTGAAACCAGGGGTGCTGATCCGAAGTGTGGTTGAGGATGAGCTCAATGATGACGCGAATCCCCCGCTTATGGGCAGCCTCCAGAAAGATCTTGAAGTCTTCTAGGGTGCCCAAGTCAGGGTGAACACTGGTAAAGTCAGAAACGTCGTAGCCGTCATCTTTTAAAGGCGAGGGGAAAAACGGCAGCAGCCAGACGGCTGTAATCCCCAGTTCTTGCAAGTAGTCCAGCTTTTCGGTCAGGCCCTGGAAGTCGCCCACGCCATCGCCGTCGCTGTCGAAAAAGGCCCGTGCCGGCAGCTCGTAGATGATTGCATCTTTGTACCAAAGGGGGTCGTGGGTGAGGGGGGAGATGAGGCTGCGCAGAGGGGCTCGGATCATCATGTCGGTCATGTCGGCAACAGAGACAGGATTGGGACACCTTGGCAACCCTAGCCGTTGAATGGGGATCCCCTCAATAGGCTATAGCCTTCTCTTGGGTGCCAGGGATCCCCGGCGTCGGTTCAGGCAATGCCACTCCGCTTCTGGGCTTCCTTGCGGGAGACGGCCACGTGGCGCAGGCCGGCCCGGAGCAGCTCCTGCTCGATCAAGGCAAAAAACCGCTGCCGATCCCCGCTTCTCACCACCGCCAAATGATGGGCTTCCGCCAAGGCGATGGGGTAGCCAAAGCCCTTGTGCACTTGGCTCAGCACCCCTGCCAGAGCCCGCTGCAGCAACTCCGCATCCTGGACCACCCAAGCGGGAAACTCCAGGCGAGCAATTTCGGCTTGGCCCAGGGATCCCTCGCCAACATTGAGGTAACAACAGTGGACGTGGTGTTCCCCGAAGGCGTCCAACACGCTGGCGCCGCTGCGCCAAAGGGGGCTGCGCTCTCCCGGCTGCAGCAGGGATCCCCAAAAGACGCGGTCTGCCAGGGGGGCGAAGGGATGGCAGGGAGGAGACTTCTCGCCGGGACAGTAGCGGTAGCAGTCACAGCCCAGGTACGGGCACAGCCCCAAGCGCAGGTAGTTGAGGGTTTCGCTGCTGCGGGAGGCGCTGATGTAACCCACGAGAGGAATGCGGGCCGCCCGCAACTGCTCCAAGGTCGCCAGAATGGGATCCAACCAGGGGCGCCGGGCCGACTGGGGCAGAGGCTCCAGTCCCCAAGGGATTAGGGATCCATCCAGGAGCGCCAGCGTGGTGCGGCGACGGGGCACCGACAGAGCCAAACGAGCCAGCTCCTCCAGTTCCGCTTGGGAGCGTCGTAAGGCCAGTATCTCTTCCAGCCCCAACGAGGACTCCGTGCCGCTGGTAGGATTGCGTTCACCTGGAGCGCGCTGCGGGCGAGAGTCTCGCCGGTTAAGGGGGGCCCTCGGCAACCCTTCTGCCCGCGGTTCCGAGAGAGGGGAGTCTGAGCGGTTTTGCTGGGCAAGGGGCCCATCTCCATACAGCAGCAGGGGCTGGCTGTCCAACAGCGGCCACTCCTGGGTGCCGTAGTGGAGAACCACGCGCCCAACATTGATCAGCGAGCAATAGGCAATCTCGTGATGGCTGGGCAAAATCTGGGATCCATCCGTGGCCACCACCGTGTGTCGCCCCTGCAGAGGTTCAACCTTGGGCAGGGATCCCCAAGCTTCCGGCGGCTCGGCGGGGCTGGCGCAAACAAACGACAGATGGGGTCCCCACTCGGCCCAGCGGGACTGCCAAACCTGCGGCTCCTGCTGCCAGCGCTCGAAAACTTGCCAGGCTTGGCGGAGGCGTTCTTGGCTGGCTTTCGACTCCTGTTGCAGGTGCCGCGTGAAGGTAGGAATTTGCCCGCTCAGCTTAACCAGATCCAACATGATGGCCGCATCAGCCCTGCATGGCAATACGGCTGCCAGAAGCGGAAGAAGCCACATCTTGTCCTTCTGAGGAGTTGAGCAGCTCTTCCAGCGGAAACTCCCCGTAGACCTCGCTGCTGTTGCTGGGACTCTCCTGCAGGCGAACCCGATGCAACTGCACCCCCAGCTCCCGCAGGGGCAGAGTCAGCAGCCGCTGGATGTAGAGGGCGATGTTTTCGGCAGTAGGCACCACCTGGGCAAAGTAGGGAATGTCTTTGTTCAAAAAGGTGTGATCCAGCGGCTTCACCACCTGCTCCTCGATCAGCCGCTGCAGGGCCGCCAAGTCCACGATCATCCCTGTGCGCGGGTCGATGGATCCCTTGACGGTAATTTCCAGGCCGTAGTTGTGGCCGTGGCCGTGGGGACGGGCACAGAGGCCGTAGATGGCGCTGTTTTCTTCAAAACTCAGGTGATCCAGAGCCAAGCGGTGGGCGGCGCTGAAATGGGTGGCAACAGTCAAGTAGGCTTGCATGGCTTCTCCTCGGTATTCGGCCCAAAGCTCAGGATCTTCGTACAGACGGACGCTGGTTAGGGGCAAGGCATCGGCCAGGCGTTGCCAAATCACGTAAGCGATAAACTCGGTAGTGGGCAAGGTTTGGGCAAACTCCGGCCAAGCTTGATTTAGATAAGCAAAGTTGAGATCTTGAATCACCCGCTGCCGGATCACCTGCTTCACCTCCGAGAGGTTGAGCACCATCCCATAGTCATCCACCTCACCACTCATGCCCACCTCCAGCACATAGTTGTGGCCATGGCCGGGAAAACGGGCATTTGGGCCAAAGCGGGCTAAGTTCTCGGCTTCTGAGAGTTCGGGCAACCAGTACCGATGGCTGGCGGCAAATTGCGCACGGCGGTAGATTGTACAGATTCTGGACATGAGTGGAGAGGAGAGCATCTGCCGGGGGATCCACCCTTTAGCTTGACACACTCCCCGGCCCAGAGGGTGGAAATTCTCAGCGGCCCTCAGCCTACCCTCCCAGTGGTCTTGCCGTCATCTCTGTCCTGCGCCAGGTCAGGCACTTGCCCTGCCGACCGGGTCGGCCTGTGCATACCCTCATTTCCCAGAAAGCATTTCGAGCAAGGTTTTGGCGGCATTGTGTCCTGAGAGCCAAGCCCCCTCTACGCGCCCTCCGGCGCACCAATCGCCGGCACAAACCAAAGGCAATCCCTCAGCAGCGGAAACCGGCACACGGGTGCTTAAGCTGGCCAATCCCGTGGTTTCCAAAGGCAAAGCGTAGCGCCAACGGTGCACCTGCATCCATTGTGGCGAAGCCAACCAGGGATCCAGCCGTTGGGCTGCGTGGGCCAGCAATTCTCGACCGGCCTTTTCCAGCTCAGAGGGGCCGGCCTCCAAGTACAGAGATGACCACTCCGCCCCCCCATGCAAGACCACCACAGGCGGGAGCGGCTGCAGGCGCTTGCTGCTGTCCAGTCCCAGCCAGGCCAACATCGGATCCTCCAAGCACTTGATCCCCTTCCAAGGCGGCGTATGCTCAGAGTAGCCCGCCAAAACCGCAAGGCAGGGTTGATACTGGGCGGATTCCAGCAGAGGCAACAGGTTTTCAGCCGAAGGGATCCCTTCCCGGAGCAGGGGCAGCAACTGGGGGGCCGGAATTGTCGCCACCAGGGCAGCAGCCTCGTAGCATTGGCCGTTCTCCGCCCTCAATTGCCAGCTTGTTGCCAAAGGTTTGAGGCTGACCACACGAGTTTGGGTGTGTACCGACAGCGGGGCAGCCAAGTGTTTGGCCAGCATTGTCATGCCCTGGGGGCAGACATAGCGCGGTTTTTCATCGTTGGGATCCTCTGGGCGCAGCCCTTCTCGATCCAGCACATGCAGCGAGCGCGTCCATTCCGCCAGCAGCCCCAGGCCCAGCAGCTCCTTCACCCAGCGATAAAAGCCATCCGAATCGGCAGTCAGGTATTGAGCCCCATGATCCACTGGCACCGTTTGCCCAGCGTGCTCAACTCGACGGGTGGCCATGCGCCCGCCCAAGCCTGCCGATTTTTCCAGCACCAGAACCTGGAGCCCTGCCCGCAGCAGTTGCCTTGCACACACCAAGCCGGCCACTCCCGCCCCGATGACAATCACATCGGCGGATGTTGAGCGGGCTCTCTCGGAAGGGGTTACCGCTGCCTGGGTCTCCTCACCTAGCATACTGAGCCTGCCAGCTGTGACCGGATCCGCACGTTCAGCTCCCGCCTTTGCCGAAGGGGTTGTTGCCCTTCTCTCCGAAGAGCTTGGCTTCTCCCTTGATGGCAGCCTTGATGATGTTGTAGGCAGCCCAGGCAACCACCAAAACAATGGGCGACAGAACGATCAGCGGACGGAGATCAATGTCCATAGTTTTCATCCCCCCCTAACATAGATTGATTTACCGACTGCTTGGAACAAGAGCCTCCAGGGCTGGCCACCGCCAGAATCCCGATGGGGTGAAACCGTTTTCGACTCCGGATCCCGCATAAGCTGAGGTGCAACTCTGGAAAGATGGCTAAGTCCAGAATAAACCTAAATGGGGATCCCTACCGGACAGACTTTGCCCCATCTGGACTGCTGAGGCGGGAGCCAACAGGCCCACACTGAGAATTGCACCCCCCATCTGGCCCAGACCGAAGAAAACTGTCCCCAATCCCAGAGCCAAGGCCAACAGTCTCCGTGGCCAGTTCATGCCTAGAGTACTCCCTTCGAACTGGGGATCCCTTCTTGTCGGCGGGGATCCCGTTCTACGGCCATGCGCAGGGCGCGGGCAAACGCCTTAAAACTGGCCTCGACAATATGGTGGGCATTGAGGCCGGCAGCCTGGCGAATGTGCAAAGTGAGCTGGGCGTGGTTGACCACCGCCTGATAAAACTCCCGCACCAACTGGGTTTCGTAGCGGCCAATGCGCTCCGTGGGCAGCTCCAGGCCATAGCTGAGGTGAGGACGCCCGGAGAAATCCAGCACCACCTGCACCAAAGCTTCATCCAAAGGTGCCCAAAAATGGCCGAAGCGATGAATGCCACGCCGATCCTGCAGAGCCTGCGCCAGGGCTTGTCCCAGCGTGATGCCCACATCTTCGTTGGTGTGGTGATCGTCGATGTGCAGATCCCCTATGGCCTTGATCTGCAGGTCGATCAGCCCGTGGGTGCTGAGCTGGGCCAGCATGTGATCCAAAAAGGGGATCCCAGTATCGATCTCATGGCGCCCGCTGCCATCCAGGTTCAGATGAATTTGGACATCCGTTTCTCCAGTGCGACGGTGAACAGAGGCCGTTCTGGGCTGGAGCAGGCGCGAGGAGTCGAGGGCAGTCATGGGAAAAGTATCGAAGCAGGCGGGAAGTCCCAGCTCTAGGATCGCACAAGCCCGCCGCCATCGACACCTTCACCCATGCAGCAGGTGAGAATCCCTTCTCTGCCGGGGATCCTGATCCCAGCCCCCTGGACACGGGGATAGGTGGGCGCCACCCGCGCCACCCGGGGGTCAGCTAGCGCCCCAGCCCCCTGGACACGGGGATAGGTGTGACAGGGATCCCCTACAGGCAAGCCGGTGGGGCCGATCCTCTGCGCCCTCACCCCTTGGGAGAGGGGAGCTAGCAGGTTCAGCGGGATTTGAAATAGCCTATAAGACAGCTTCTCCCGAAATCGCTGTAGATTGCTGAAGGAAATTGTTGAAAAGGGGGTTGCCGTTTGCAGGATTGGCAGCAAATCCAACAGGCCCTCAAGCAACACTGGGGTTACGAGACGCTGCGCCCACCCCAGGATCAGGTGATCCGCGCTCTGCTGGACAAGCGCGACGCGCTGGTGGTGTTGCCGACGGGGTTTGGCAAATCCCTGTGCTTTCAGCTAGTAGCCCTGCTGCAAACAGGGGTGACGCTGGTGGTCTCGCCCCTGATCGCCCTCATGGAAGACCAAGTTCAGGATCTCTGGAAACGCAAGCTGCCGGCAGCCTGTCTCCACAGCGAACTGGATCCAGCCCTGCGCAAGCGGGTGTTGAAGGCCCTTGAGGAAAACCGACTGCGCCTGCTCTATCTGGGGCCGGAGACCCTATTCAGCCCCCCCGTTTGGCAACGGCTGCAACAGCCTCAGGTGCACATCAACGGCCTGATCGTGGATGAGGCCCATACGTTGGTGCATTGGGGGGGATCCTTCCGGCCCGACTACCGCCGTCTGGGATTGCTGCGCCCGGCTCTGGCCCCGGTGAAGTCCTCCTTTCCCATTGCCGCTTTTACCGCCACGGCTGACCCCCAAACCTGCAGCCGCCTCAGCCAAATCCTAGAGCTGCGGGATCCGGAGTGCATTCGCGCCGATCCCCTGCGGGCCAATATCTCCCTCAATGTCGCGATAGCCTGGAGCCCGGCGGATCGCCGTCGCCGTCTGCTGCGATTCCTGGGGGAAAATCCCGGCTCGGGTCTGGTGTATGTGCGCACCCGACGGGATGGGGAAGAGCTGGCCGAGTGGCTGGGCCGACAGAACTTGAAAACCGCCACCTATCACGGGGGGCTGGAAGCGCGATCCCGCCGCCGGCTAGAACGATCCTGGCTGCAGGGGGAACTGCGCTTTCTGGTCTGCACCAACGCCTTCGGCATGGGGATTAACAAGCCGGATGTGCGTTGGGTGCTGCATTTTCATCCCCCGCCCAGCTTGATGGATTATTTGCAAGAGGTGGGACGAGGCGGTCGGGATGGTGGCCCTTGTCGGGCCCTGATGCTGGTCTCGGAGCCGACGGGCCTGCTGGATCCCAGCGATCGCCGGCGCCAAGCCTATTTCTATTCCCAGCAGGAGCGCCTTCAGGCCCGAGCACGCCACCTGCTGCAAACCTTGCCTCAGCAGGGATCCTACGCCGACCTGCCGCCTGGAGAGGCACGGGTGGCCTTGGGTCTGCTGCAGGAGATGGGCTGTTTGCGGTGGCCGGATCCCTTTCACTTTCAGGTGTTGCACCGCCGTTGGCAGCCTTTAAGACGAGAGGATCCCTGGCAAGGGATGGAAGCCCTCATCCACGCCCGCGGCTGTCGGTGGCAGGCGATCTTGCCCTATTTTGGCTACCCTGGGGAGCAGCCCGGCCTGCCCTGTGGCACCTGTGACCGTTGTCGGCTTTCTCGTTAGCCCTCAACAGCCCGCTGCGAGCCGCAACCGGCAGGAGTGGCTATCATGATCTGCGTTTCTGCAAAGGGAGCAGTTCCCCTTGCTGACGAACTTTCGGCTGTGCCTATGAGTGTTTCCGGATCTCCGCTCGAGGAACTTGACCGACCCTTGTCCCTAGCCCGGCAGGTAGCCCAACTGTTGGTGGTGCCGGTCTCGGCCCGTCTGGGATCCCAGTCTCCTCCCCGAGAGATCCTCAAACGGCTTATCCAGGAGGTGGGGATCGGGGGCATCTGGCTCACGGATGGCCACGTGGCCGAGGCCCTGCTGCTGATCGAGGAGGCCCAGTCTTGGGCGGCTCTGCCCCTTTTGGTGGCAGCCGAGGTCGGGCGGGGGCTGGCCCTGCAGGGGGCGACCCCTTTCCCCCATCCTCTAGGGTTGAGCCGCCTGGGGGCGGAAGCCGAGCGCTGGGCCGAGCAGTGGGGGCGGATCACGGCGCGGGAGGCGGCGGCCATCGGCATCAATTGGTTGCTCAGCCCGGTGGCAGAGCCGCTGGGGGAAGGGGCGCTGGCGGAGGATCCCCTGTCTGCTTTGCAACTGGCGCGAGCTTTTGTGCGCGGATGTGAGCAAGCCACCCCGGGCAGCACAGGCGGGATCCTAACCACAGCCAGCTCTTTTCCGGGCAAAGGCTGGAGGGATCCGGTTCAGGCCGGACTGAAGCCATCCCCAAAGACAACAGACACCCCCTGGTGCCCCCGATTAACCCTGACCCTAGCCCAGCTCCAAGAGGGACCTTGGCTGCCTTTTCGAGGTTTGGTGGAGCAGGTGGGGGCGATCTTGGTTTCCCACGTGGTGCTGCCGGAGTGGGATGAGCGCTGGCCTATCACCCTGCTGCCGGGGCGACTGACCCAACTGCTGCGCCAGGAATGGGGGTTTGGTGGGCTTATCGTCGTGGATAGCCTCGATCAAGGCTTTCTGGCAGAGCTGGCCGTTCGCGTTAGCGGGACGGAGTCCTTTCCCAACTCATTGGCCGTGCGGGCTTTCCAGGCCGGTGCCGATCTGATTCTGACCCCCCCCGATCCAACGGCATCCTTGGCAGCCGTTTTGGAAGCGGTGCAACAGGGATCCCTCAGCGCAGACCAGCTTGCCCAGTCGGTGACGCGGGTGCTGCGGGCCAAACAGCGACTCCTACCCGCCGCCTCAGCTCTCCTCCAACAGGTGTGGCCGGCCCTGGCAGAAACCGACTTCAGCGCCCTTGGCGGATGGATGGGAGCCAAGGATCCCACAGATCCAGCCCTCAACCGTGGCTCTCCCGCCGAGCAACTGAAGCCTTTGCTGTTGGGGGATCCCATCTCCAAGGACAAGGACTCCGTTCCGCGGACGCGAACGGCGTTGGGAAAGTTGTTCAACAGGCGCTCCCACCTGACCTCTGCTCTGCACAGAGCCGCACAGCTGGGATCCCTCTTGGCCGAGAAGGATATCGCCCCCTGTCAAGCGGCTATGGCCCGCGGTGGCGTGGAAGGAGGCCGGCCCCTCAGCCCGCCCGCAGAGCCCGGATGGTTGAACTGGATCTGGCAGGATCCCCCCTTGGGTGCTGCCGATGTGCAGTTGCAGTCTCCCGCCCTGCATGTTCCGGCTGCCCTGGGCATGCTTCCTGTGCTCAGCGATGCCCTTACCCCCCTGCCTTGGTTGGAAGCCGCTCTAGACAACGCCCCAGGGTTGATTTTCCAAGGTTTCCTTGGGAATCCCTTGCCCAACTATGTGCTGGATTGGCTGCAACAGCATCGGGAGCGGGTGGCAGCGGTCGTCATTTATGGTAATTTATCTCTCTACCGTCGCCTGCGGGCGCACTTTCCATGGGCCAATGCCATCCACAGCCTCAACCGGGATCCCTGGGCCCAAGCGGAGGTGATGGGGCGGCTCTTTCCCAACCGTTCCCCCTCAGAGGGATCGGAATCTCAGGCAGCTCGGCAAACCATTAAGAAAAAGTAAATGCCATTACAGATTATTGGCAGGAAAGGGCTCCTGGGTTATCGTGTTGGTTGAAATGTAAAAGATTGAAACGGTTTCTCTCAGCGTTGTCTGTGTCTCCCTCCCTCTCAGAGACCACTCAATCCCGCAGCAGCCAGTCATCAACTGGCAGTTGCGTCGGCTTTGAGCAAAAGCGACTTCAGCCTTCATCCCAACAGCGTTTACAACCCTTCCTCAAATCCTTGCAGCAGTTCTTTACAAGTGTCTGGTCTCAAAAAACTCGGCTGGGTCTTGCCCTCCTCGGCCTAGGGCTGGCGATATTGACCTGGGCTTGGCTAAGTGCTGAGGCTCGTCTGGATCCCTACACGGAAGCCGTCCTCAGCTTACAGGGGCAGGTTAGCCATGGTGCATCCTTGTTTGCCCTCAACTGTGCCGCCTGTCATGGGGAAGAAGCGGATGGCCGGGTAGGGCCCAGTCTGCGGGGGGTGAGCAGCCGCCGCTCGGATCGGTTTATTATTCAGCAGGTGACCGGTGGCAAAACGCCTCCCATGCCCCAGTTCCAGCCGGATCCTCAGGAGATGGCAGATCTGCTCAGCTACTTGAAAACCCTCTGAGGCCGTTTCATGGGCCTGGCCCAGCAGCTTGCTTGCTATGCTCTCTGGCTGGCCGCCGTATTTGCTTTTGCGGAATGGCTGCGCTCCCGCCAGGTGGACGGGGAATGGGTGCGTAAGGTCATCCACATTGGTGTGGGCAATATCATTTTGTTGGCTTGGGCCTTGCAAGTGCCCCGCTGGCTGGGGGTGGGATTCTCTCTGGTGTTCGCCGGCTTGGCGCTGCTCTCCTACCGAGTGGCCATCTTGCCCAGCTTAAATGGGGTCGGTCGCCGCAGCTTTGGCACCTGTTTCTACGCCATCAGCATTGGCCTGCTGCTGTTTTGGTTTTGGCGTCCCCAGCGACAGGTCTTCGCGGTGATCGGCATATTGGTGATGACGTGGGCCGACGCCTTGGCAGGGTTGGTGGGCAAAACTTGGGGCCAACACCCCTACCAACTGGGATCCATTCAAAAAAGCTGGGAGGGATCCCTGACCATGTGGGCGGTGAGCAGCTTGGTGATCGCGGCTCTGCTGCTGGGGTACTTTGGCTTCTCCCCCCCTTTGCTGGCCATCAGCCTCTTGGTGGGGGGGATAACCATGGGGTTGGAGGTGTTCTCTTGGTGGGGGTTGGATAACCTGACCGTGCCCCTGGCCAGTGCCGGCCTCTGTTTTGTTCTGCTGCAGATCCTCAACTATTTGTAACGCTTGCTACGGAACGTTCCTCTCCGGTTCCCGGCGGTATAGTGTGGAAACAGCCCTTGCTTCTCTTCGCCATGGCTGCAAGTCCTGCGCTGGCCTCTTCTGCCCCTCCCTCTCCCGCCCATATCTGTCCCCTTGCCCAGGCCTGCAGCTACCTAGATTGGGCAGCTGGCGAGCTGAAACTGGATCCCGGCTGGGTGGCGATCCTCAGCTAGAAATTGCAGGAGCCCCACACTGTACCCGTAGGGTCGGTGTCGGGAGGAATGCTATAATAATACTGCGGACACCAGAAACGGTTGTTTAAGGCACTGGTAACGGTCGATTGGGGGTGCTGTAAACCACCCCAGAGGCTCGTGGTTGGCTTGCTAACTGCAGGGCTACTAAAAGCCCGCTCCGTACCGCCTAGCGGTTGGTGTCGGGTAGTTTACGACCTGGAAATGCGCCCTTATGGGCATTCCCTACGGTGGGGCCAAAGGGGGGATCCCCCTCGATCCCAAGCGTTATTCGGTCTCGGAGCTGGAGCGCATCACCCGACGTTACACCAGCGAGCTGATCAAGGATATCGGCCCTGCAGAGGACATTCCCGCTCCAGACATGGGAACTTCCGCCCGCGAGATGGCCTGGGTGATGGATACCTATTCCATGAATGTTGGGCATGCGGTGCCGGGAGTGGTGACGGGCAAACCTCTCTCGATTGGGGGATCCCGAGGGCGAGAACTGGCCACCGGACGGGGGGTGATGATCACGGTACGGGAAGCCTTGGCCCGACGCGGTGGATCCCTGGCAGGGGCAACGGTGTTAATCCAAGGTTTTGGCAATGTGGGTGGAGCAGCGGCCAGCTTGCTGCATGAGGCGGGAGCTAAGATTGTGGCGGTTTCCGGCAGTTCTGGGGGCCTTTACAATCCTAATGGACTGGATATCCCCGCCCTCAAAGCTTACATGAAGGAACGGGGAGGCCGCATGGCGGGCTTTCCACAGGCTGAGCCCATCAGCAACGCCGACCTACTGGTGCAAAAAGCGGACGTGTTGATCCCTGCCGCTCTGGAAAATCAAATTACCGAAGCCAATGCCCACCAAATTCAAGCCCGGATTGTGGCAGAAGCTGCCAACGGGCCAACCACCCTTGCCGCCGACCGGATTTTGGAATCGCGAGGGATCCAGGTATTGCCGGATATCCTAACCAATGCCGGTGGAGTGGTGGTGAGCTATCTGGAGTGGGTGCAGGGACTCTCTTACGTCTTCTGGGATGAAGAGCGAGTTTATCAAGAAATGGAAGGTCTGATGGTACGTGCCTTTGAACGGGTGGTGCAGGAGGCAGAACGGCGGCAAGTGTCGCTGCGACTGGCTGCCTACACCCTAGGGGTAGGCCGAGTGGCCCAAGCCCTACAGGATCGCGGCCTTTACCCGTAGACGCTCCCCCACCTGGAGACCGGGAACTCTTGGCTCAACAAGCCTACTTGCCAAGGTTCGATTGCCCTTTTCTCAAGCCCGACGGTGTTCTTGCTCTTCCTGCTGCTGCCATTGCTTGAGCAGCTCTTTTGCCGCCTGCGGGGTAAAGTAGTCCAGCTCCATCAGCTTACGGTAGGTCAGAATTTGCCGCATCTCCAGGGGCATGTCTGCTTTTTGGTAGAAGTAGCGAATGCGATTGATGTTTTGCTCCATTTCTGTAAACTCTTGCTCCCGCTTGATCTGCCTTTCCTGCTTGAGCACTTCATGGGGAGCGGACAGGCGGCTGTAGTTAGGGATCCGTTGCGTGCCTGTGGTTTTGCTGGCAGCAGGCAGACGGTGGCCTCCGGTTTGTCGGCTGTTGGCCTTGTTGGAATTGAAGAAGAAAGAGAGCATCGGCAAACCTCACACAAACAGATAGACGGCCAGATAGACGGCGGCAGCTTAACGCCAAGTCAACAATATCAAGTTTAGGTGAAGAAGCCCGTGATCCCGATCCTTCTTGGAAAAACCCGTACTTCCGGCGCGGCGCTGTATCTCTCTGCTTTTCCCACCCCCGCGGATGGTCAAGGAAAAGCTGGGGTTTGGCCTCAAGCCAATCTATTCATGAGTCCAGCCTACCGTGTTTACACGGAAAATGACTGAGATCACGTCCGAGAGTACAAGGTATTTAAGTATCTTCACGTCCTTTTGTTCGGGATCCCTGTATCGGATGTACTTTCCCGCAGGCCGCTACAGGTGGGATTCATCTCCGCTCAGCAGCCAAGTGACCGATACCCCCAACGCCTTGGCAAAGGCCACCAGTTCCTTGTCAATGACGCGCCGTTTTCCCTTTTCCACCTGGCCAATTTTGACGTAGTCCAACTGCACACCGTACTTGGCCAAGCGACCCGCCAGTTGATCTTGGGTGAGTTGCAGCTTCTCCCGTACCCAGCGCACCCGCTCCCCAATCAAGTTGGCCGATGGATGGTGCCGGTCGTTAGACTCCATAGGAGCAGAAAGCCGTAAATATTCTTTTTCTTTTCCAGACTGAGGAAGTTGAGGGATCCTCACATGGTAGCCTGAGCTGGCAAGGTTCCCTTTTCCTGGGATCCCACCCGGCAGCCGTTGAGCTGACTGGCTCAGGAACAATCTTATCTCAAGGTCTAGATCGAAAATCGCTTACCGCTTTTTGGCGAGCGACCCCTTGCCTGCAAAGACTTGGCGGACGGGACCCCTGCTGTTCCCGCATCCAAGCGGAAAAATCTCCGGACAAAAAAGAGGGGCATGATCGATTTTCGCTCGCAGCAGCAGCAGAAACCTTTTTAGACTGGGAGATGAAGTTCTCTCCTCACCTGGCTGTGGTTTTTTCTCGTCCTCATCCTGAACACTCTGTCTCTTCGCCTCAGGAGTTCGACGATCTCTGGTTCGACCCCGAGTCTGCCCCTCAAGACGACCTCGCAGAAGTTGACTCAGAGCCAGGGGCCGGCGGATCCCGGTTGAATGAAGACCCTGTCGATCACTACCTGAATACCATCGGTCGCGTGCCCCGCATCGATCACGCTGAGGAAATCGAGTTGTCGCGCAAAATTCAGCAAAAGCTCCTCATCGACCAAGCCCGGCAGGAATGGCGGCAACAGCGGGGGGAGGATCCCAGTGACGAGGCTTTGGCCGAGGCCCTGCAGATTTCCGTATCCACCCTACGCTCCCGCATCCGACAAGGGGAGCAGGCTCAGCGCAAGCTGATCAACGCCAACCTGCGCCTGGTGGTCAGCGTTGCCAAGAAATACCTCAATCGGGGGGTGCCGTTTTTGGATCTGATCCAAGAGGGCAATATCGGGTTGATCCGGGCCACCGAAAAATTCAACGCCGAACGGGGGTTTCGCTTCAGCACCTACGCCCATTGGTGGATTCGCCAAGGCATTACCCGCTGCATTGCCAACCAAGCGCGGACGATTCGCCTGCCGGTACACATGGTCGACAAAGTACGCCTGCTCAAGCGCACCAACCGCGAGCTGATGAAGCTGCAGGGGAGGCGGCCCACCGAAGCGGAGCTGGCAGAAGCCTTGGGCATTAAAGTCAAGAAACTGCGCATGATCCAACAGGCTGCTGCTTTGCCCCTGTCGCTGGATGTGCCGGTCGGCCAGGAAGGAGAAAGCCGCCTTGGAGATTTGCTGCAAGATGAGCGGCAAGAGCAGCCCTTTCAAGGGATCCTCGTGCAATCGATGCAGCAGGATGTGCGTTCTGCCATGCAAACCCTGAAGCCGATTGAGAGGCAAGTGCTGGAGTTGCGCTATGGGTTAGACGGGCAACAGGCGAGAACCCTGCGGGAGGTGGGGGATCACTTCAACCTAACGCGGGAACGGATTCGTCAGATCGAGCGGGATGCCCTGCGCAAATTGCGGGTGGGCTATTCTTCGCGGGCTTTGGCCCAGTACATTCGCTAGTGGCTACAGGCCTGGCAGACCGATTTCCGGGCCAGCTTCTGCCCAGGGATAGCCTTTTTTCAATCTTCTTGGGTTGAACACCATAGCCCCTTGCAGCGGCGATGATAAGGATCCCTTATCTCCTGAGCCTATTGGGGCTGATGACCCCCCGGCTACCTCATCTTCACGACCAGAGCCAGTGGGAAGGACTTTGGCAGCTAACCTCTTTGGTCGTTGAGGAGTTGGCTGATCGGTTTCCTCTGGCGCTCAGGCATTGTAGTCATTCCAAACGAGATTGAGACACTCCCGCTGCCGCCCAAACGCTTCGCGCCGCTGCCGCGACCCCTCTCCCAGGGGGAAAAGGATTGGTCTGCTGGCTTGACTTCCCAGAGGTGCCTAGGATTCGGAACACCTGTGCGCCGAGAAAGAAATTCTTAAAAAGCCTTCGCCAGCCACAAAACCGCATTTAGGATTGGCTTCGAGGAATAGTCAGCGAGTAACCTGCGTCTTTGTTTCCAGATGGCCTGATACCAAGCCGGCTAGGCTTTTTTAGCCCAGCCTCTTTTTCAGTGCAGATGCTCGAGCCGTCAGCCCAGTCTTTGCTATGCCTTCAACTGCAATGGATTCTTCGATCTTTCATCAATCCCAACCTTCTTCCCAGCGGAATCCTGTGCTCTCAGACAAGCTTTCCCTGCGTATGGGACAAGCTCTACTGGGGTTAGCATTGGCCACTTGGCTGCTGATGGGGTTAGGCAGTGCCACCCGCGTCATGAATGCTGGGCTGTCCTGTCCAGATTGGCCCCTTTGCTACGGGGCAATTGTGCCCAGCCAGCAGATGAACCTACAAGTCTTTTTGGAATGGTTTCACCGCATGGTGGCTTCTGGGGTAGGCTTGGCTACGCTGGTTCTGATGGGGTTTGCTTGGCTGAAGCGTCAGGCATTGCCCACTTGGCTGCCCTGGGGTTTGAGCTGGGCTTTTGTTCTGGTCTTGACGCAAGGGATCCTGGGCGGGCTGACGGTCACGGAGCTGCTGCGCTTTGACATTGTGACAGCCCACTTGGGCACGGGCCTGCTGTTTTTTGCCACTTTGCTCACCCTGGGATTACTGATCTGGACAAGAGCCGGTTCTAAGGACTCCATCCTGCCGCTGCGACTGGGTGAAGGGCCATTTTCCGTCAGCTACTTGCCTTGGCTGGGCTTGGGGGCGGTGCTGCTGGTGTATGTCCAGAGCCTTCTGGGCGCCTTGGTGGCCTCCCAATGGGCTTTGCATCAATGCTTTGCTGCCGGCGAGCTGTGCTGGGTGATGAATAGCCACTTGCTGGGGGTTGCTCCGGCCACCCTTGGGGTGTTGGCGGTAGCGGTGGCCACCGGGCTGCGGCGCAAGCGGATCCCCCGCCTTCTCAAGTTCTTGGGCCATGGGTCTGTTGGCCTGCTGTTGGCCCAGGTGGGGATCGGTGTTTTGACCTATCATTACCGGCTGCAGGTAGAACCCCTAACGGTGGCCCATCAGATGATGGGGGCAGCTTTGCTGGCCTGTCTGCTGGGTTTTACGGTGCTGGCCTGGCGAATGCGAACCCAGGGGGAAGAAGGCCAGTGGATGGCCATGACCGCAGAAATGACTGGTGAGTGAATTTCATGCAAGATAGCGTTTTAGTCGACCGTCAGGCTTCCTACCAGAACCCGATGGGGGGGATCCCCTCTGAGCAGAGCCCATGTGCTCTGGGGTGCGAGCGCCAGGCGCTTGTCCAGGTTTTGCGCGGCTACAGCCAGTTGGTGAAGCCCAAGATCATCGCCCTCTTGCTGATGACGACGGCTGGGGCCATGTGGATGGCAGGCAACACCGACCCGTTCAGGTTTTTCATCACCCTTTTGGGGGGAGGAATAGCGGCGGCGGCAGCCAACGTCATCAACATGGTGTATGACACCGATATCGATCGGATGATGGAGCGAACCCGCCATCGTCCCCTGCCTTCCGGTCGAATCCGGGCGCGGGATGCTCTGATTTTTTCGGGGATCCTGGCTTTGGCTGCCTTTGGGTTGTTGGCTATTTTCACCAACCTGCTGGCTGCCGGTTTGGCCATGTCGGGGATCCTGGTGTATGTGGGGGTCTATACCCACTGGCTGAAGCGTTCCAGCACGCAAAATATTGTCATCGGTGGAGCGGCAGGAGCGATCCCACCTTTGGTGGGCTGGGCAGCAACCACAGGCGAGCTCAGCTGGGCCGCGTGGGTGATGTTCGCCATCATCTTTTTGTGGACTCCACCCCACTTCTGGGCTTTGGCCATTCTGAAGCGGGAAGACTATGCCCGTGCCGGGGTGCCGATGCTGCCGGTGGTAGCGGGCGAAAGGATCACTGCCGCGCAGATTTTGCTCTACGCGCTGCTGATGGTTCCGGTCAGTCTGTTGCTGGTTTACCCCTTAGGGATGCTGGGATCCTTTTATCTGAGCGCGGCGGCGCTGCTGGGATCCCTCTTGGTTTGGAAGGCGGTGCAGTTGCTGCAGGATCCCTGCGACCGAGATCGGGCGGCCTCGCTCTTCACGTTTGCCAACCTGTATCTGCTGCTGTTGTGCGGGGCCATGGGTCTGGATAGGTGGTCGTTAACCCACATCCTCTGGAGCCAGGCCACTGCGTCCCTCCAAGGGATTTACACCACCCTCATAGCGCTGGCCAGCTGACTTGCGCGAATGGGGGATCCCTGGGTTGATAACCCCCGTTGGCCAGCCGGTTTTTCCTCAAAATTGCGGCCCATTCTCAGAGAGCATGACTCTAGTCAATAATAAGCTCAACTATACTGAAAATAATGTATAATATGTTCAGTACGGATTACTACCAGTTGATCTTTCTGTTTACTTTCGAGTCTGCCAACATGGTAGCCAAAGCAAAGCAGAAAATTGGTAGTAAGACGACACGGAAACTGCGCTTTGGGTATTCTACTCAAAGCTTTGCGGGATACCGCCATTCTGTTTGGACTCCGTCCCGCTAACGCGAATGGAAACAAACAGAATGCTATCGCTGCATAGTTGAACAGTGATGTTCAGCAGTGCTCAGCGTAAATGTATCAGTGACACTCCATACCGTGCAGGGTAGAATGAGCTAATTATTAGCCAACCAAGACACACCCGGCCATGACCAATGAGGAAATTGAGACGCGGTTTGTCCAGTTGGCCGAAGCTGTGACCAGGGTGGCCAATACAGTTGCCCAGGTTACCGATGCTCAGCTTGCCTTGCAGACCCTTTCAGGGCGTCTCGCCGAAGTCGTCCTGGAGTTAAGGCAGGAAGTGCGAGAATTGCGGCAGGAGCTGAGAGAATTGAGGCAGCGGCAGGCTGAATCGGATCAACGCTTTGAGGTTCTCCTTCAGGAAATCCGCTTCTTGATCCGCCGTCAGGGGGAGGGGCAACCATGACCGGGTTTGCCGCTATGCCTTGCCTGTTTCCCACGAGGCCACAGATTGCTGGGTCGAAGACATTGGATTGGAACGGAGCGATATCACCATCGGTGTGAATTGTGGGAAAGGCTGGGGATCCCTTGTTCCACTGCTGTTTTTTTGCTCCTGGTTCTTGCTGGCGAACCTTTGGCCTGTCAATTCGCCGGGGCTAACCGTCTTGGTGAGCTTCGCAGGTTCCAGGGTTGAAGAGTCCCAGAACCCTGGCCTGCCGGAAACTCTCCAGGCTTTGGATGCTGTTGGATCATAACCAACTCACAATCAATGGAGCTTAGCGGACTTGAACCGCTGACCCCTTCAATGCCATTGAAGTGCTCTACCAACTGAGCTAAAGCCCCGATTTACTTTGCTTCAGGTCAGAATCCGCTCAAGGATCCAACTTTCTATTCCATTCTACACCTGCAGCCTGTAGAAGCTGCCTTATTGGTAAAAAGTGCTGGGATCCCATACTAGATAAGGGGAGGATCCTTGTCAATAGTTTGGATGGCTCAACCGGGGGGAAGCAACAGTGGGGTTTGCTCGGCCCTCAGCCTTTTGTTGCCCGGCATCCCAGGAAGCCCGCGGGGTGGTAGAACGGAGTCAGTGGCAATTGAGGGGCCTGTGACACAAGAAACTCAGCTTAACCGCATTTTGGCGGCTTCTTTGCTGGTCGTCTGCCTTATTGCGGCCATTGTCGGGGGCACGCGCCCTGCCCCAGAGCCTACCCGAGGCGGGGTTGGCCTAGAGGCTGCACGGGGGGCGGAGCGCATCGAGGTGGTCACCCTGGAAGGAACGATAGGCGGCCCAGGGGGTTCGACTTTGGTAGGCCTGCCCACTTCTCCTGTGGAACAGTTGCGGGAGGCAGCACGGGATCCCTCTGTCAAGGCTGTATTGCTGCGCATCAACAGTCCCGGCGGAGCTGTGGGATCCAGCCAGGAACTCTACCGTGCCGTAACTGCTCTGCACGAGGCGGACAAGCCGGTGATCGCTATCCTAGAAAACATTGCTGCCAGTGGGGGGTACTACGTGGCCAGCGCTGCCGACAAAATCTATGCCAACCCCGGCACCCTGACCGGCAGCATAGGGGCTATCATCAGCGGCCTCAGCTTTGGTAAGCTGCTGGAGAACTACGGCATAGAGCCGCAGACCTTCAAAACCGGCGAGTACAAAGACCTTCTCTCTCCTTTCCGCAGTGCCACTCCTCAAGAGCAGCGCCTTCTGCAAAACTTGGTGGAGGATACCCTCGAGCAGTTCATTCGCGATGTGGCCCAAGGACGCCAGCACTTGCCAGAAAAGGCAGATGAGGTGCTGGAAGCAGAGATGATCGCGCGACGGCAGAGCTTGGATGAAGACCGGGTGCGACAATTGGCCGATGGACGCATCTTCACCGGGGCGCAAGCTGTGGAGGTGGGCTTGGTGGATGCTTTGGGGGGGTACACGGAGGCGGTGGAGGATCTGCGGCGCATGACCGGGGATCCCTCTTTGTCGCCGGCGGGTGAGGGAGAGGGCTTCCAACGAGTACTGCGACGCCTGTTAAGCCAAGGACTGTCCTCGCAAAGGCAAGCCGCTTGGCTGGGCCGGCTGTTGGAGAGCAACGAGGCTGTTGGGATCCCAGACGTGCCGTTGCTGTGGATGGCGCCGGAGTGGACTTTGCGCTAAACCTAAATCTAATCAGGACGGGTTTTGGGTGTGGGGGGTGAACGGTGAATCGAGAACCGGTCGCGCCGGCGGCGCAGGGCACTTTGAGAGCAGCTGCTCTGGGAGTGCAGGGCAATACTTGGAGAGAGGGATCCCAGAGGGCAAATCCCTCGGCGGAGCTGGATTGCGCGATTGACCTGGAGCTGTTGACCAGTCGGGCTTGGGTGGAAATTGACGCAGCCCAGCTGCGAGAAAACCTGCGGCTGTTGCAGAGGCGCCTAGGCTCAAACGTCGAGATCTGGGCGGTGGTGAAGGCCAATGCCTACGGGCATGGGGCGCAGTTGGTGGCTCCCGTGGCTGTTGCGGCTGGGGCCAAGGGGCTATGTGTGGCCACCCTGGCCGAAGGGATCGAGTTGCGGCAAACGGGGCTGCAGGCTCCGGTTCTGGTGTTGGGAGCTTTGAATACTTGGGCGGAGCTACAGCAGGCCATGGCAGCCCGGCTGGAGGTCAGCCTCACCTGCACAGACCAAATCCCGCTGATGCGCCAGGTAGCCCGTTGGGCCGGGCGACCCATCCCGGTGCATGTCAATGTGGATACGGGTATGACCCGTTTGGGGATCCCCTGGAAGGAAGCTGCAGCCGTGTGGGGGCAGATTTGTCGGATCCCGGAGCTGGAAGGCTGTAGCTTGTTTTCCCATCTGGCGACGGCGGACGAGCCCCATTCTCCGGTCATGGAACAGCAGCACGCCCGCTTTGCCCAGGTGGTGGAACAGATCCGTCAAGCCGGGGATCCCTTGCCGGCGCTGCATCTGGATAACTCAGCCGGTGCTTTAACCCATCTCCACTACTCCCGTGTGCGTTTGGGGTTGGTCCTCTATGGCCTGTCCCCTGCCCCTCACTTGCCGGTGCCAGGTCTGCAGCCAATTCTGCGGCTCAAGGCGCGGCTGTCCCACATCCAAACTGTGCCTGCTCAAACTGGCGTGAGCTATGGGCATCGCTACATCACCTCTCGCCCCAGTCGCATTGCCACTCTGGCCATCGGCTATGCGGATGGGATCCCACGGCGGCTTTCCGGCTGGCTGCGAGGATGGGTGCGCGGCGGCTTGATCCAACAGGTGGGCACAATCACGATGGATCAATGTATGTGGGATGTAACCGAGAGGCCGGATATCCAGGTGGGGGATGTGGTGGAGCTGCTGGGCCCCAATCTGGCAAATGCGGGTTTATCTGTGCAGGATTGGGCCGATCAGTTGGGTACTATTTCCTATGAGTTGCTGTGTGGACTTTCTGCCCGTCTGCCAAGAGTGTTGGTTAATTCTCTGGGTTTTGATGATGCCTGACACGACAGATTGGATTGCCTCAAGCACGGATAGGAGCGGGCCAGAGGCTGTTCGCGTCGGCAGCAGAGGGCTTGACTTGACGTGTCAACAGAGAGTAGAGCAGCATCGAAGGTAATCGAGGGCACTCCTGATCACTGAAAACAGTGACTTGGCGGCGGATTCGGTTCCCATTGGGAGGTAGCGATGGCGGAGCAACATAAGCCTCTGAAGAGCCTGGAAAATCAAATGGAACGGGCTGTTCTGGAGATGGTCAATGAAATCCTGCTGATGGAGAGTCAACAGCGCTACTGCTTCTGCGAGAAATTCTGTAACGATGCTGCCGCCCTGGCTTTGAACAACCTCCAGCCTCGATACGCCACCAGTTTTCACGGCTCTCTCCGAACTTTAGAAGCCATTCAAGCGGATCAGGAGTTGCAGAGGCTGATCCGGTTGGAGGTGGTGAAGGCCATGGACAAGGTGGCGGCCAATCCCCGTTGCCCAGAACCTGAATGTCCTTTGCTGCTGCGCGACGTCGAGGCGATAGAGTTAGAACTGGCCCCTAGCGACAATTGAAGGAATGGCTCTGATGGAGCTGCGCTCCGCTAGCGCGAACGTTTCCCCTTCGCCAGTGGCCTTCCTCGGCCCTGCTGGAACCTACACAGAGTTAGCAGCTCTGCTGGCCTGCCCTGAGCAGCCTCACCTGCACAGCCAGGGATCCCACCCCTTAGTGCCTTATCCAACGATCAGCGCCTGTCTAGAGGCGGTAGCTGCCGGCCAGCAACAATGGGCGGTGGTGCCGGTGGAAAACTCGGTGGAGGGGGGGGTCTCGATGACCTTAGACGCCCTCTGGCAACTGGAGGGGCTAGGGATTCGGCAGGCGCTGATCCTGCCCATTCGCCATGCCCTCATCGGACGTGCCTCGCGGTTGGAGCAAATTGAGCAGGTCTACTCCCACCCGCAAGCTTTGGCCCAATGTCAGGCTTGGCTGAGATCCCATCTGCCCCAGGCCACTTTGATCCCAACCCGCTCGACCACCGAAGAATTGGATCGCCTGCAGGAGCAGCCCAGCGCTGCCGTCATCGCCTCAGAACGAGCTGCCACCCTCTACCAACTGCCGGTCTTGGCCTGCCCGATCAACGATCACCCCGACAATTGCACTCGCTTTTGGGTTATTGGCCGTGCGCCGCTCTCGCGTTCCGGTCAACAGGGTGAAACCTCTGCCGATCCTGCTTCTCCGGGGGGATCCCATACTTCCTTAGCCTTCAGCCTCCCCCACAACGTGCCGGGAGCGCTGCTGAAACCTCTGCAAGTGTTTGCGGAGCGAGGCCTGAATATGTCTCGCATTGAGTCGCGCCCCACTAAAAAATCGGCAGGGACGTATGTCTTTTTTGTCGATTTGGAGAACCCTATCGGCCAACCCTATTTGGATGCCGAGGTGGTTGCGGCGCTGGAATCAATTGCTGAAACCTTGAAGCTCTTCGGCAGCTACCCTGTGCATGACCTCTGCAAACAAGGGGATCTATCCCAAGTAGCAAAAGCCCTGCCCTCTGAGGGGAAAGCGCGTCCAGCGTAGCCAAGTCTTTCAAACCGTTGAATCCATCTGAGTCATCAGGCCCGAAAGCTGGGAGCGACACCCGATAGAGTCATTTCAGGTTAGGGTGAGACGCCTGGGCTGCTGATCGCGCCAGCGGGACGGAGTCCTTGAAAAGCCTTCTGGATCAGTGCATGCAACATTTTGGGTTTGAGTTCAGTGTCCCAGTTTAAATCCAAATGACCGTAGCTTGGAACCAGGACTGCTGTCCCGAGCACTGGGGCAGACCAGGATCACTTCACAGGGCTCGGTAGCTTTGCCAAGCTTGCCAAAAAATGTAGAGAGAAAGGATGGTCAGAAAGCCCCGAAACAACAGACTGACGGTTTCATCGGGCAATTTGGGCAGGGTGCGTGTGCTAATCTGTACACCGATTAACCCCCCTGTGCCCAAGATTAAACCTGGGATCCAGAGCACATTTTGGTGGATGGTGCCGTCCCCGAACCCCAGGCCATTCCAGATCCAATCGCTGAGGCCCGCATGGCTGGCAGTGGCAGCAACTGCTGTGATCACAATGGCCCCCAGACTGGTCTGAATCGCCACTTTGATTGTCTCTTTCAGCAGCAGGATCTGCATTGGCACCAGGATCACCCCACCGCCGATGCCAAACAGCCCGGCCAACAAACCGGCAGTGCCGCCGGTCAGGGCGCGGGCTAACCAGGGAGACATCTGCCCTGAGGACTCCGTTCCGCTGAGGTGCTCGGCACCGCTGACGTCAGCCCCCAATTCTTGGGCCTGGATAACCACCTTTTTGTTGAGTTGCACCAGGTAAGTGTTGGCCAGCAGCAACACTCCAAACGCTGCCAACAGCAGATAGCTGGGAAGGCGACTGGCGATAATTGCTCCTACTTGAGCCGTAAGCAACGCTGGGATCCCCAGCAGGATCACCCGTTTCAAATCAAGCATGCCCATCCGCCAGTTTTGGATGCTGCCCGCAATCGAGGTCATAACAATGGAAAGATTGCTGGTGGCTGCAGCTTGAACCGGTGGGATCCCCAAGCTGACCTGTAAGGGCACCAGGATCACGCCACCGCCAATGCCCAGCACCCCGGCCAGGATCCCTGCCACCAGGCCGCCAATTGCCAAGGCCAACTCCATCCCCTACCACTCCCCACCGCTGCTCTATCTTGCTGGCCAAAAAGCCGCCATCATCGTAACATTCTCCAGTCCTGGCAAGACTAGCAGGGATACATCGGTCGAGAAGCCTTGGGTGTGGGGTTGAAAAGAGGCGCATCATAATAATGTTGGACAGTAAATAGTAAATATTGGACAGTCGTACCGCCTTGGTGCAGATCGCGCCAGCATGTCAACTTCATCCATAGGCAAGGAAGCCTTCATGGTTGCCATCCATCCGGCAAATGATCTGGGTGCTCTGAAAAATCTAGGTTCCACGGCAAGAGGATCCCAGCCTGCTTGGTGGCCTCCATCTGGGCGGCAACAGGGAACTGTGGCCCCTCTGCAACCTCTGGGGCTGGTTGCTTTGGAAGGTTTGGCCACCTGGGGAGATCGCCTGTTGGGCTTGGATCGGGTGAGGGGCTATTTGGTGGAAATTCAAGAGCACAACACCCTGCTGCTCAATCCCCATCATGTCCATTCTTTCCAAGGCGCTTACGGTTTGTGGGTAGAGTCAGAAGGGGATCAAGCGTGGATTTGGCTCAGTCGGGAGCAAGAGGGGCAAATCTTGCGCATTCCCATGTCCGCTCTGCAGCAACCGGGATCCCTGGAAGCCTTTCCAGTGTGTAGCTGCCCCTGCCCCATCGAAGGGATCGCCCTCTGGATCGATCCCCACACGGGAAACCGCTACCTCTATGCCACCTGCTACAAACGGGGAAAAATCCTGCAACTGGATCCCAGCCGTGGTCTCATCGTGCAGGAGATGCCTGCCCCTGGGGTTGGCCGAGAACACATTGCGGTGCAGGGAGACTACCTCTGGGTGAGTGATCGGGTGGAAGAGACGATCTATGTACTGGAGCGCCAGACCGGGCGAGAATTGGCCCGCATCCTCACCCCTTCTCCTGGGCCGACAGGCTTGGCCTACTGGCGGGGGCAACTCTGGGTAGCCTACGCCCACGAAGAAGCCTATATCCACGACAACCCCAACGCTCCAGATCCCTTGTCGGTGGCCCTGCGCGATAAAACCTGGGTGGCCCCCCTACGCCTGCGGCCTTTGGATCCCCCTAGCTCCCCCGACCCCTCTGGCGGCAGTGGAACCGAGGCCGAGGATTCCCCCATTGCCTGTCCGGTAGTTTTTCAGCCCCAGTGTCTGGGGGAACGCGCCACCTACACCCTCTCCCACGGCTATCGGGTGGAGCTGACCTATGTGGAAGAAATTGCCCAAGAAGAGCCGCGCTTCCTGCCCGATTTGGTCTGGCGAATTGCCTTGCCCTGCAACAGCCTTCGCCAACGGGTGCGCAGCCTGCACTGGGTAGGTCTGCCGTTTGAAGTGGAAGAGCAATCTGGCCAACAGGTGGCGGTGTTTTCGCTGGGATCCCTGGGGGCCCATGAGGTGCGCTTGTTTGGCTGGCGGGCGGTGCTGGATCTCTACAGTATCAAGTACTGCATCGATCCACTGGATGTAGAGGCTGCCGTTTTGCCCAGGGAGCTGCGGGATCGCTACTTGGCGGACGATGACTACCTGGCCATGGACACCTCGATTGTCCGAGAGGCAGCGCGGCTGGCCGTTGGCAGCGAGACCAACTTGCTGCGCAAAATGCTCAATATCCGGGCCTATGTTTACGACAAGCTCTCCTACCGGGTCACCTCTCGCATCGATCCGCCGGATGAGGTTTTGCGGCGTGGCTCCGGTTCTTGTGGTGAATATGTGGGGGTGCTGTTGGCTTTGGCCCGCCTCAATGGGATCCCTTGCCGCACGGTGGGGCGCTACAAATGTCCTCCCCATCCAGAACTGAAAGGGATCCCGCTGTTTCCCCAGTACAACCACGTGTGGATTGAGTTTTATCTGCCCGGCTGGGGTTGGGTGCCGATGGAGTCGAACCCCGACGATCGGGGGGAGCGCCCCTATTCGCAGCGCTACTTCATGGGCTTGCCCTGGACCCATGCCGAGATCGCCAAAGGGATCCCTTTCGAGACGATCAACACCGACCAAGCCTCAATTGGGGAGCTGGCCATTAACCATGTGCAGTTTCGCATCTTAGAAGAAATTTGAAAGGCGAATAGAGTGAGAAAACGGGCGTAAACTACCCGACCCTGACTGCTTCGCAGTACAAGGCGGGCTTTCGGTAGCCCTGCAGTTGGCAAGCCAACCACGAACCTCTAGGCTGGTTTACAGCAGCCCCCAAAAGCGCAATCACATTCGCACCATTCAAATCCGC